>NZ_JACNAC010000025.1:0-85550 GCF_017349775.1 Pseudomonas sp. GW460-12-10-14-TSB1 | reverse complement strand
GATCATCCGCAGGCAGTGGCTGAGCCCCGCAGACACATCGCCGACCCGCCGGCTGATGATGATCGGCGAGGTGGCGTTGGCTTCCAGCAGCGGGCTGAAGCCGATGTCGTCGCGATGCAGCAACTGCACCGAAGCTGGCACCAGGGTGATGCCGATGCCGGCGCCCACCAGGCCGATGGCGGTCTGCAGCTCGTTGGTCCACTGCACGACGCGGATGTTCAGGCCGTGGGTGTTGAACAGCGCGATCACGTGGTCGGCGTAGCTCGGGCGTGGGTTGCCGGGGTAGAGCACGAAAGGTTCGTCGGCCAGCTGCGCCAGGCTCACCGGCTGGCCGATCAGCGGATGGCCGGCGGGCAGGGCGGCCACCAGGCGATCCTCGGTCTGCACCTTTTGCACGATGGCCGGATCGTCGATGCGGATCCGCCCGAAGCCGATATCGATGCGCCCGGCCTTGAGCGCTTCCACCTGTTGCAGGGTGGTCATTTCCGATAGCCCCAGCTCCAGGGCCAGGGTCTCGTGGCTGCGCAGGCGGCGGATCAGTTCCGGCAGCAGGCCGTACAGGGTCGAGGGAGCGAAGCCAATGCCGAGCCAGGTCTTTTCGCCGTGGCCGATGCGCCGGGTGTTGTCGCAGACCTTGGCCAGTTGCTCCAGCAGCACGCTGGAATGCTCATAGAAGAAGCGCCCGGCTTCGGTCAGGCGCAACGGCCGGCCGCGCTCCAGCAGCAACACCCCGAGTTCTTCCTCCAGTTGCTGGATCTGCCGGCTCAGGGGTGGCTGGGCGATGTGCAGGCGCTCGGCGGCCTTGGTGAAGTTAAGGGTCTGGCCCAGCACCTGGAAGTAACGCAGATGACGCAGTTCCATAAGGCCTCCGCAGGCAAAGGTTGGATACCTTCAAGGTATCGAGCCAGACCAATTCTATATTGGAACCCCGGAAAAAGCCGTATGAGAATCGGGTCCATAACTTCAAGAACCTGATGGGTATGGAAATGCTTTCGAGTGCCATTGAATCGATCGAAACGATCATCGTCGATCTGCCAACCATCCGCCCGCACAAGCTGGCGATGCACACCATGCAGAACCAGACCCTGGTGCTGATCCGCCTGCGCTGCGCCGACGGCATCGAAGGCCTGGGCGAAGCCACCACCATCGGCGGCCTGGCCTATGGCAATGAAAGCCCGGACAGCATCAAGACCAATATCGACCGTTTCTTCACGCCGCTGCTGCTCGGCCAGGACGGCGCCAATATCAATGCCGCCATGCAGCGCCTGGAGCGCAGCATCCGCGGCAACACCTTCGCCAAGTCCGGTATCGAAAGCGCCTTGCTCGACGCCCAGGGCAAACGCCTGGGGCTGCCGGTCAGCGAGCTGCTCGGCGGCCGGGTGCGCGACGCCTTGCCGGTGGCCTGGACCCTGGCCAGCGGCGACACCGCCAAGGACATCGCCGAAGCGGAAAAGATGCTCGACCTGCGCCGCCACCGCATCTTCAAGTTGAAGATCGGCGCCGGCGAGGTGGACCGCGACCTGGCCCATGTGATCGCGATCAAGAAGGCCCTGGGCGACCGCGCCAGCGTGCGGGTCGATGTCAACCAGGCCTGGGACGAAGCGGTGGCGGTGCGTGCCTGCCGGGTCCTGGGCGGCAACGGCATCGACCTGATTGAACAGCCGATCTCGCGCAACAACCGCGCCGGCATGGTGCGCCTCAACGCCATCAGCCCGGCGCCGATCATGGCCGACGAATCCATCGAATGCGTGGAAGACGCCTTCAACCTGGCCCGCGAAGGCGCGGCCTCGGTGTTCGCCCTGAAGATCGCCAAGAATGGCGGTCCACGTGCCGTGCTGCGTACCGCGGCGATTGCCGAGGCGGCGGGCATCGGTCTGTACGGCGGCACCATGCTCGAAGGTGGCATCGGCACCCTGGCGTCGGCCCATGCCTTCCTCACCCTCAATACCTTGAGCTGGGACACCGAACTGTTCGGCCCGCTGCTGCTGACCGAGGACATCCTCGCCGAGCCGCCGCTGTACCGCGATTTCCAATTGCACGTATCCCAAGCGCCAGGCCTCGGCCTGAGCCTGGACGAGGAGCGCCTGGCGTTCTTCCGCCGCGACAAAGCCTGAACTGCCATTCATCACGTCTGAGGAGAGCACCATGCTGTTCCACGTCAAAATGACCGTGAACCTGCCGGTCGACATGAACCCCGAGCGCGCCGCCCAGCTCAAGGCCGACGAAAAGGCCCTGGCCCAGCGCCTGCAGGAGCAGGGCAAGTGGCGGCACCTGTGGCGCATCGCCGGCCTGTATGCCAACTACAGCCTGTTCGACGTCGACAGCGTGCAGGAACTGCACGACCTGCTGATGCAGCTGCCGCTGTACCCGTACATGGCTATCGAAGTGAACGCGCTGTGCAGGCATCCTTCGTCCATTCGTGCGGATGACCGCTGAGCCCGCGCCGGCTCGCTCCACACTCTAATAAATACAAGATGAGGAATAACCATGAACGTCCGAATTTCCCACACTGCCAGCGCCCAGAAATTTCTCGAAGAAGTCAGTGGCCAGTTCAACGACCAGGGCAACCCGCGCACCAAGGCCCTGGTGTACCGCATCCTGCGTGACACGGTGAACATCATCGAGGACCTCGATGTGACCCCGGAAGAATTCTGGAAGGCGGTCAACTACCTCAACGTGCTCGGCGCGCGCCAGGAAGCCGGGCTGCTGGTGGCCGGCCTGGGCCTGGAGCACTACCTGGACCTGCTGATGGACGCCGCCGACGAGCAGGCCGGCAAGACCGGCGGCACCCCGCGCACCATCGAAGGCCCGCTGTACGTGGCCGGTGCGCCGCTGAGCCAGGGTGAGGCGCGCCTCGACGATGGCGTCGATCCGGGCGTGGTGCTGTTCATGCAGGGCCAGGTACGCAACACCGCCGGCGAACCGCTGGCCGGGGCCATTGTCGACGTCTGGCACGCCAACACCGGCGGTACCTATTCCTATTTCGACACCGCCCAGTCCGAGTTCAACCTGCGTCGCCGCATCGTCACCGATGCCGAAGGCCGCTATCGTTTCCGCAGTATCGTGCCTTCGGGCTACGGCTGCCCGCCGGACGGTCCGACCCAGCAGCTGCTCGACCAACTGGGCCGCCACGGCCAGCGTCCGGCGCATATCCACTTCTTCATCTCGGCCGATGATCACCGTCACCTGACCACCCAGATCAACCTCGATGGCGATCAGTACCTGCACGACGATTTCGCCTACGCCACCCGCGACGAGCTGATTGCCAAGATCACCTTCAGCGAGGATCAGCAGCGTGCGGCGCAGCATGGGGTCAGCGGGCGTTTTGCCGAGATCGACTTCGACTTCACCCTGCAGTCGTCCGCCCAGCCCGAGGAGCAACATCGCCTGGAGCGGGTACGAGCGCTGGAGGACTGACATCGCGGCAGATCCCGATCCGGGGCCACGGGATAACGTGAAGGTTATCCCGTGGTTTTTGCCATTGTGAGCCGTGGTCGATGTTTTGCGTGATGTGCCAGCGGTGGCGAACGATCACCGCCCGATAATAACAATGAGAGTGACCCGCTTATGGAAACGCATCTGTTGAGTGAGCGCAGCAGGGTATTTGCCCAGGCCGATCCCTATGCTGTGTCCGGCTATGTCAACCAGCATGTGGGCAGCCACTGCATCCGTTTGCCCAAGGCCGGCAGTCCCCAGGCCAGCCTCAATCATCGGCAGTTCGCCAGCCTCGACCTGTGCTCGCTCAGCTACGGCGGCAGCGTGCGCGTCACCTCGCCGGCGCTGGAAACCATCTACCACCTGCAAGTGCTGCTGCGCGGCCACTGCCTGTGGCGCGGCCATCGCCAGGAACATTACTTCGCCCCGGGCGAGCTGCTGCTGATCAACCCCGACGATCCGGTGGACCTGACCTATTCCGACGACTGCGAGAAATTCATCATCAAGGTGCCCACCCGCCTGCTGGAGTCGGTGTGCCAGGAGCAGCGCTGGCTGTATCCGGGGCAGGGCGTGCGTTTTGTGGGCAACCGTTACCAGCTGGATGAACTGGAAGGCTTTATCAACCTGTTGGGCGTGGTCTGCCGCGAAGCCGAAGCCGCCGAATGCATCCCGCGGGTGCAGGAGCATTACGCGCAGATCGTCGCGAGCAAGATGCTCAGCCTGATGAAGACCAACATCCGGCGCGCGGGCCTGGGTTCGTCGTCGGCGACCTTCGAGACGATTGCCGATTACATCGAGCGCAACCTCAAGCAGGACATCGGCTGCGAGGAACTGGCGCAGCAGGCGCAGATGAGCCTGCGCTCGCTCTATGCGCTGTTCGAGCGCAACGCCCGCAGCACGCCCATGCGCTACATTCGCCAGAAGAAACTCGAGCGGATCCACGCCTGCCTGCGCGACCCCAGCTGTACCGTGCGCAACATCACCGAACTGGCCATGGATTTCGGCTTCCTGCACCTGGGACGCTTCTCGGAAAGCTACCGCAAGCAATTCGGCGAACTGCCGTCCGATACTCTCAGGCGCCGGCCTTGATCCGGCTTTCGCTTCTGTAGGAGCAGCCGGTCGACGCTCGATTGCTCGCGATGGCGTCGGATCTGACCCACCGCGTCGTCTGCCATCGCCGGCAATCGAGCGTCGACCGGCCGCTCCTACAGAAACCGTGTCCGCCACGTCATCCCCGATTCCTCGTAGCCGCTGCCGCAATGGAACCACTGTCGTTATCCAGACCAAACGCGATTTCAGGTCTTGCGGCCGCTGCGTCGGAATGCCGCCCAACCCGATCGCAGCCTCGCGGGCTCAGCAGCGGCTACCCCCTGTAGGACTTGCCCTACAAAACTCTGCAGAAAACGGATAGTGGTCTGCACGCAACGGATATTGCCCCCGCACACCCCGCCCTAGCATGAGCCTTGCCTGAATAAAAACAACGGAGGCGGCGGCCATGACCCTGCGACCCGAATACCTTCACTCCCTGCTTGAAGAAGACCGTGACCGGGGCGTCTACCGCTGCAAGCGGGAGATGTTCACCGACCCCCGGCTGTTCGACCTGGAAATGCAGCACATCTTCGAGGGTAACTGGCTGTACCTCGCCCACGAGAGCCAGATCCCCAACAACAACGACTACTACACCACCACCATGGGCCGGCAGTCGGTCTTCATCGCGCGCAACAAGGACGGCGAACTCAACGCCTTCCTCAATGCCTGCAGCCACCGCGGCGCCATGCTCTGCCGGCACAAGACCGGCAACAAGTCCTCCTACACCTGCCCGTTCCACGGCTGGACCTTCAACAACTCCGGCAAGCTGCTCAAGGTCAAGGACCCGGCCGCCGCGGGCTACCCGTCGAGCTTCAATTGCGAAGGCTCCCATGACCTGACCAGGGTCGCGCGCTTCGAGTCCTATCGCGGCTTCCTGTTCGGCAGCCTCAACCCTGACGTGCTGCCCCTGGTGGAGCACCTGGGCGAGTCGGCGAAGATCATCGACATGATCGTCGACCAGTCCGCCGATGGCCTGGAAGTGCTGCGCGGTTCCTCGAGCTACATCTACGAAGGCAACTGGAAACTCACCGCGGAAAACGGCGCCGACGGCTACCACGTCAGCTCGGTGCACTGGAACTACGCCGCCACCCAGAGCCAGCGCAAGCAGCGCGAAGCCGGCGAAGAAATCAAGACCATGAGCGCCGGCAGCTGGGCCAAGCAGGGCGGCGGTTTCTACTCCTTCGACAAGGGTCACATGCTGCTCTGGACCCGCTGGTCCAACCCCGAGGACCGCCCCCTGTACGAGCGTCGCGACGAGCTGGCCCGGGACTTCGGCCAGGCCCGCGCCGACTGGATGATCGAGAACTCGCGCAACCTGTGCCTGTACCCCAACGTCTACCTGATGGACCAGTTCAGCTCGCAGATCCGCATCGCCCGGCCGATCTCGGTGGACCGCACCGAGATCACCATCTACTGCATCGCGCCCAAGGGCGAAAGCGACGAAGCCCGGGCCATGCGCATCCGTCAGTACGAGGACTTCTTCAACGTCAGCGGCATGGCCACCCCGGACGACCTGGAGGAATTCCGTTCCTGCCAGATGGGCTACCAGGGCAGCAACAGTGCCTGGAACGACATGTCCCGCGGTGCCGAACACTGGGTCGAGGGCGCGGATGACGCGGCCCGGGAAATCGACCTGCAACCGATCCTCAGCGGCGTGCGCACCGAAGACGAAGGCCTGTTCGTGATGCAGCACAAGTACTGGCAGCAAACCATGCTCGAGGCGCTTGCCGCCCAAGCCGCGCGAACCATTGCCGTGGAGGCTGTGTGATGAGCATTTCCCATGACACCGTGCGCGACTTTCTCTACCGCGAAGCGCGCTACCTGGACGACAAGGACTGGGACAGCTGGCTGGAACTCTACGCCGCCGACGCGACCTTCTGGATGCCGTCCTGGGACGACAACGACGAGCTCACCGAAGACCCGCAGCGGGAAATCTCGCTGATCTGGTACGGCAGCCGCTGCGGCCTGGAAGACCGGGTGTTCCGGATCAAGACCGAGCGCTCCAGCGCGAGCATTCCCGACACCCGTACCTCGCACAACCTGAGCAACATCGAGGTGCTGGAACAGGCCGACGGCCTGTGCAAGGTGCGTTTCAACTGGCACACCCTGAGCTTTCGCTACAAGACCGTCGACAGCTACTTCGGCACCAGCTTCTACACCCTCGATGTGCGTGGCGAGAACCCGCTGATCCTGGCCAAGAAAGTCATCCTGAAGAACGATTACGTTCGTCAGGTCGTCGATGTCTACCACCTCTGAGGCGACTGCCATGACTCATCAAATCGCACTCAATTTCGAAGACGGGGTGACCCGCTTCGTCGCCGCCAACGCCGGCGAAACCCTGGCCGATGCCGCCTACCGCCAGGGCATCAACATCCCTCTGGATTGCCGCGACGGCGCCTGCGGCACCTGCAAGTGTTTCGCCGAAGCCGGGCGTTACGACCTGGGCGAGGAATACATCGACGACGCGCTGACCGCGGATGAAGCCGAGCAGGGCTTCGTGCTGACCTGCCAGATGCGCGCCTTGAGCGACTGCGTGGTGCGGGTGCCGGTTTCGTCGCAAGTCTGCCGAGCCGCCCAGGCCACCTTCGATGCCACCATCAGCGCGGTGCGCCAGCTGTCCGACAGCACCATCGCCCTGTCGATCAAGGGCGAGGCCCTGGGCAAGCTGGCGTTTCTGCCGGGGCAGTACGTCAACCTCGGCGTGCCCGGCAGCGAACAGACCCGCGCCTATTCCTTCAGCTCGCTGCAGCGCGACGGCGAGGTCAGCTTCCTGATCCGCAACGTGCCGGGCGGCTTGATGAGCAGCTTCCTCACCGGCCTGGCGAAAGCCGGCGATCACATGAGCCTGGCCGGCCCATTGGGCAGTTTCTATCTGCGGGATATTCGCCGGCCGCTGTTGCTGCTGGCTGGCGGCACCGGGCTGGCGCCGTTCACCGCGATGCTGGAGAAAATCGCCGAGCAGGGCAGCGAGCATCCGCTGCACCTGATCTACGGGGTGACCAACGACTTCGACCTGGTGGAAATGGATCGCCTGGAAGCCTTCGCCGCGCGCATCCCCAATTTCAGCTTCAGCGCCTGCGTGGCCAACCCCGAGAGCCGCCATCCGCTCAAGGGCTACGTGACCCAGCATATCGAACCCAAGCACCTGAACGATGGCGATGTGGACGTGTACCTGTGCGGCCCGCCGCCGATGGTCGAAGCGGTGAGCCAGTTCATCCGCGACCAGGGCATCGCCCCGGCCAATTTCTACTACGAAAAATTCGCCGCCAGCGCGGCGTGACCCGGTCGCGGTTTCTGCGGCCACTGTAGGAGCGAGGCTTGCCCGCGATCGGAGCGCTGCGGTGTGCCAGGACGGACGCCATCGCGAGCAATCGAGCGTCGACCGGCTGCTCCTACAGGGGATAGCAGCGCATCGGGCCTATTGGCATGAGGTTTTGAAATGAGCAGATTCGAGAAGAAAGTCGCCCTGGTCACCGGCGCAGCCCAAGGCATTGGCCGGCGGGTCGCCGAGCGCCTGGCCGAGGAGGGCGCGCGGCTGGTGCTGGTGGACCGCTCCGAGCTGGTGTTCGAGTTGCAGGCCGAGCTGGCCCCCAGGTTCGAGGTGCTGGCGCTGACCGCCGACCTTGAACAGTACGCCGAATGCAGCCGGGTGATGGCCGCCGCCGTCGAGCGTTTCGGGCGCATCGATGTGCTGGTCAACAACGTCGGCGGCACCATCTGGGCCAAGCCGTTCGAGCACTATGAAGTGCAGCAGATCGAAGCCGAAGTGCGCCGCTCGCTGTTCCCTACCCTGTGGTGCTGCCACGCCGCGCTGCCCTACATGCTGGAGCAGGGCAGCGGCGCCATTGTCAACGTGTCGTCCATCGCCACCCGCAGCATCAACCGCGTGCCCTATGGCGCGGCCAAGGGCGGGGTGAATGCCCTGACCGCCTGCCTGGCGTTCGAGACCGCCGGACGCGGGGTGCGGGTCAATGCCACCGCCCCTGGCGGCACCGAAGCGCCGCCACGGCGCATTCCGCGCAACAGCGCCGAGCAGAGCGCCGAGGAAAAGGTCTGGTACCAGCAGATCGTCGACCAGACCGTCGACAGCACCCTGATGAAACGCTACGGCACCGTCGACGAGCAGGCCGCGGCGATCCTGTTCCTGGCCTCCGACGAGGCGTCCTACATCACCGGCATGGTCATGCCGGTAGGCGGTGGCGACCAGGGCTGAAGTATCAGGCGTCATCGAAAACCGCACCCAACTGTAGGAGCGAGGCTTGCCCGCGATGGCGTCCGGCCTGACACACCGCAGCGCTCCAATCGCGGGCAAGCCTTGCTCCTACAGAACTGCGCAAACGCACATCCGGTTTCTCCTAAAACAACAACAAGAGTCAGATGCCATGCGAAACATAGACAGCAATCAATTGATCGACGGGGCACGCTTCAATGCCTTTCACTGGCGCGTGCTGTTCTGGTGCGCGCTGATCATCATCTTCGACGGCTACGACCTGGTGATCTACGGCGTGGTGCTGCCGGTGCTGATGCAGGAGTGGGGCCTGAGCCCGCTGCAGGCCGGGGCGCTGGGCAGTTACGCACTGTTCGGCATGATGTTCGGCGCGCTGTTTTTCGGTTCGCTGTCGGAGCGTATCGGCTGCAAGAAAGTCATCGCCATCTGCGTGGTGCTGTTCAGCGGTTTTACCCTGCTCAACGGGTTCACCACCACGCCCACCCAGTTCGGCATCTGCCGCTTTATCGCCGGCCTCGGCATCGGCGGGGTGATGCCCAACGTGGTGGCGCTGATGAACGAGTACGCACCGAAGAAAATCCGCAGCACCCTGGTGGCGATCATGCTCAGCGGCTACTCGGTGGGCGGCACCCTGTCCGCCGGCCTGGGCATCGTGTTGCTGCCGAGTTTCGGCTGGCAGGCGGTGTTCTATGTGGCGGCGATCCCGTTGTTGCTGCTGCCGCTGATTCTCAAGTTCCTGCCCGAATCCCTGGGCTTCCTGCTGCGCCAGGGCCGGGAAGACGAGGCGCGCCAGGTGCTGCAATGGGTCGAGCCGGGCTTCGTCGCGCAACCCGGCGATCAGTTCGTCAAGGCCAATCTCAAGAGCGCCGGCGCGCCGGTGGTGCAGCTGTTCCGCGAAGGCCGGGCGCTGAGCACCTTGATGCTCTGGGTCGTGTTCTTCTGCTGCCTGCTGATGGTCTACGCGCTCAACTCCTGGCTGCCCAAGCTGATGGCCAGCGCCGGTTACAGCCTGGGCTCGAGCCTGATGTTCCTGCTGGTGCTGAACCTCGGCGCGATCTTCGGCGCCGTGGGCGGCGGCTGGATCGGCGATCGCCTGCAGCTGCAAAAGGTCCTGGTGGCGTTTTTTATCGTGGCGGCGGTGTCCATCAGCCTGCTCGGCTTCAAGAGCCCGCACGGGCTGCTGTACGCACTGATCGCGATTGCCGGGGCGACCACCATCGGCACGCAGATCCTGGCCTTCGCCTGCGTCGCCCAGTTCTATCCGGTGACGATCCGTTCCACCGGCATTGGCTGGGCCTCGGGTATCGGCCGCAGCGGGGCCATAGTCGGGCCGCTGCTGGGTGGTGCTTTGGTGAGCATCGAGCTGCCGCTGCACTATAACTTCATGGCCTTCGCCATTCCGGGGGCAGTGGCGGCGCTGGCGATGTGTTTCGTCTACCAGCGGCCGGCCAAGGCGCTGCCGGTCAACCAGGCCAGCGCGCCATCGGTGTAGATAGTGCAGAACTCTCGACGGTTAGGGCACCAGATGGCGACTGGTGCTTCGACAGTTTTATCGTATTCATGACTCACGGATGGAATCTTCATCGTTTGCGGCTGGCCACTCCTGTAAGTCTTACATTGTTTCTTGATTCTATTGCTCCAGGAATTATCGATAATGGATTGATCGTTGTATTTTATATAACTCAAAGATCGGTGCTTATAAGTTTAATGAGTGTTGACTTCTGCTGCCTGGCTGTTTAGGTTTGTTTTGCCGGCAATAAATCGACTTGGAATCTCGATATGTAATTTATCGGGTTTCTCCTGTATCGCTGAATAAGGAATTTCAACATGAAAGAGGTGAAGTTGGCTCTGTTGCAAGGTGCAACCTGTAATTTGATGGGGGTGAAGCTGCCTTCCAAGCCAAAGCCGGTGAAAGTGGCTAAATAGAGGGTTGCTGGCCTGAAGGGCTTTGCTCTTCAGGCCTTTCAGGGAGGAGGTTATGTACTATGTAAGTCCGGCTGCGTTGGTGTTTGGCAACGAAAAGAACGAATGTTGGGTTGAATACTCTTCTGGCAGTAGCGGGATCAGGATTTCCAAACAATTGGGTAAGATTCTCGCCGAGAATAGTGGTCGTGCGATTAATGAAGGTCAACTCAAGGAAGTTGTTGCTCTTGATCAAGCGCTCACGGCTCAAGATGCCGATGCGCTGTTTAACTTTGTATTTACGCAAGAGCCAGGCGAGTCCAAGTCAGGTTATCACTTGGCGACACAGAATCACCCTTTCCTAGATATGTCCCCAGGCCTCTCGGCGTTGGAGGCTGATGCCCGAATCATGGCGGCTTACGTCAGGGAGCATGATTACCCAGCCGTCGAATTGAGTGTCGAGTCACTCAAGGATGTGGCTGTTGTCGATGCCATAAATCTGGGCATCGATGAGTTGCGAAACTCCGTTTTCTATCAGTTCAGCCTGATCCTGTCGGGGACTTTCGGTGCACGCCTGCACCAACCTGGTTATTACGATGGTGAACACGACTATCACCAGGTCGAGCTACTCAGGAAGTCCATACCTTCCGGTGGCGCCAGGCACCCCACAGAATGTTTTGTCGAGATTCATCGTTCGCCGACGCTGGAGACGGGTATCTACTATTTCTCACCGACGAAAAGCGTGCTGCAACTGCTCGGTGGAGCATTGCCTGTTTCAAGTGATGCCGAGCGTATAGCGACTTCGGAGGCCGATTGGGTAGTGAGGCTAGTGCTCTGTTCTGCGGTGAGACGATCAATGTTCCGCTACAGGGACCCCCGCAGTTTTCGCGCCTTGTTGGTCGATACCGGTCATGCGGACGCTCAAGTGGCGGCATTGGCAAGCTATTGCAATTGGCACTACACATCGCGGTTTGTGGTGGACTTCGAGTACGCGAAGAACTTTACGGATGAGTCATCGGACGACGGCCTTCCTGCGTTTTCAATCGGATTGCTGGAGGGGTGGAATTAATGGTGTATGCGAGTCGATACGGTAGTGATCTTTCGGTTCCCGAAACTTGGGAGAAACATAATTGGGAGCGTCCCTACGTGTTCCTGAAAAAGCTGGAGATCGATTACTCACAGGGCCGCCACGATTTTCAAAGCCATCGCTACCTGCTGGATAAGTTGGTGTCCGGATACAACCTAAAACACGCGATTTCAAGGCGTAGCTTTACCTCCGTTGCCGAGCACGAGTTGCCAGCCTCGGTGCTGGATGCGTTGCTCAGATGCCTATACCAGGCATTGGCTCAGGAAACTCATTTGTTTGCGGGAGTCGTCACCCACGGTGTGCAAGGTTGGGCTGATGCGGCGTGGTTGCTGGATCACACGCCGAGGGCGCTCAAGCGCTCGGACCGTGCCAGCGACACAGAGGTGGTAGCGAAGATCATTCAGGGGCAGGAGTGGGCCAGAGGCAAAGGCATCACTGTGCTCCTGGGAATCAATTGGCAGTTTGCCATCGATGCCTTTGTCGAACCTGATATCGCTTATGCCAGAGCATTGCTGGATGTCGGTCGGGTGGGGCACGCCTTGTTGCTGGAGGGGCAGCATCATGGCCTGGCGTCGAGAATGACCCCGGCGGTGCATGAGGAAACGGCTTCGCAGATGCTGCGCTTGAGTGAAGAGCGGGATGTTCTGTATGCCATTCGGCTGGTGTTCCCGGGCTGATTCCCGTCGCAAGGAGTTTCGTCATGAGCAGGCTTTCGCTGCTAAAGGATGCGTACGAGCGAGAGGGTTACGTTGTTGTTCGCGGGTTGTTGGATCGCACGATGCTGGAACTGCTGGCCTCGAAAGTGACGCAGCAACTGAATCGCGATGGAGTGGCCGATGGGTTCACCAGCACTGGGCAGCCACGTTTCAGGGAGCCCTTGCTGCCGGACCCCGAGTTTTTGAAGTTTGCCGAAGCCGTGAGTTCCGAGTTGACCGAAGGGCTCTTTCAGGATCCTCGGGTGATGGACGTGATGAAGGCGCTCCTGAATACCGAGGAGGTGTTTGTCCACCCGAACAAATGGATACGAGGCCTCGCCCCGCTGGACTCTTCCTTGCATTGTTCGCCTGGTGTTCATCAAGACTTTCCGGAACTGCAGGGGAGCAGTCGGCAGATTACCCTGTGGGCCCCCTTTTTTTACGTGGACGAAGGCTCGGGCTCGTTGCCTGTCTACAACAAAAAACTGGGCGAAACGCTGTTACCACTTGAGCTGGCGCTCAATCCGTCAGGGTGGCAAGTGTGCTCCGAAGTGCTGGGCGACAAGAATGTCTTCGAACTGAGTCCAGGTGATGCACTGCTGTTCAATACATTTACACCTCATGGTGGCGCGACCAATACCGGCGAGGGCTGGCGTTGCAGCATAGAAGCGCGGTTTCAGCCGCTTTCAGATCCGCTGGCGATCAGTAACTTTGCGAAGCCGCTATTGACCCAAGATTGGCAGACGTTCTACCAGGGCTGGGATACCTGGGGGTTTTACTGGAAAGACCGGCACCCGCCGATCATCGAGTTCGACCCTTCCTGGGAGCGATGGAGGGACCTCACGGCTATCGGCGAAGCCATCAAAGGTAACGAGAACGCTGTAGCGGCCCTCGAAATCGCCGCACAGTTCGGGGTGTCCGAGCCCATCAGGTCTTGTGCTCAGCGGCTACTCGAGTCTTTCGAAGGTGTTTACGACCAATAAGGTGCCTTGGGTGTGAAGAACCGGTTTGCAGATTTTTTCATCAGCAGAAACTTTTCACTCTTATGGCTGGGGCAGGCGCTCTCATCCTTTGGTGAGTTTGTTCTGGAGAGCACTGTCATCGTCTGGCTGGTGACCGATCTGTTTCGCGACAATGCCTTTTTACCAAGCGCCGTCGGCCTGGCAGTCGCGGCGTCGGCCATTCCGCGCGTGCTAGTGGCTCCACTGGCCGGAACCTGGGTCGATCGCATGACCCCGCTGTATGTGATGATCACGGCGGATGCTATCAGGGTGGTCAACTTCCTGATTTTTGTCGTGATCTATTCGCTGTCTGGGTTCGATCAGATGCAGGTCCTAGCGGGTGTCCTGCTCTTGTTGCTGGTGAACAGTGTCGCTGCACAGTTCTTCAACCCGGCTCGTCAGGCCATCATGCAGGTGGTCATCCCCTCTGATCGTCGAGTGGAGGCGTCCGCCAAAGCGATGTTTTCCCTCACAGGCATTTCAGTGCTTTCAGCATCCTTGGGTCCGGCGTTGTTTGTGTGGGTCGGGCCTGTCTGGGCATTGCTGATCAATGTGCTGGCCTTTACCTGCTCGGCGCTGTGCATTGCTTCCACCTGTGGCCTGCGCACCACCTTGCGGGCGGAGCAGGAGCGGCCTCCATTCTGGAGGGGGCTCTTGGCAGGCCTGCGGTTTTCCTGGGGGCACGCGTCGATTCGAACCCTTTTGACCGGCGTTGCGCTGTATGGTTTTTCCCTTGGGATCAATAACGTCGCGCTGTCCTTGTACGCTTTCAAGACTCTGGGGTTGAGTCCTTATGAATACGGTCTGATCCTCGCCGCGTTCCCCGTCGGCGGGCTGATTGCGGCGTTGCTGATCCGGCCGCTATTGAGGTCATTGAGTATTCGCCAGGCTTTTACCGTTGCGCTCCTGTGCATGGGGCTGAGCTACCTGGGGTACTCGCTTCATCCGCCGTTTTATCTGGCATGGACGCTCATGTTTTGCTGCGGATTGTTCTTTTCGGTGTTTGCCATTGTTCAGGGGCCAATGCTGCAGGAGGCCGTGCCGGCAGGCTATATGGGCCGGGTCTCCGCTACCGTCACGCCAGTGCTGGCCGTTGCGTCTCTGACCGGGACGCTGGTGTGTTCCCAGACACTCAATATTGCGCAGGGCCTGATGGGGCATCTTGATGTGCATCTGGACGTGTATGGCGGTTACATCTTCATCGCCGCTGGTTTGCTACTGTCGGGTGGGGGATTGATGCTGATCGGCCAACGGGCCGGCACACGCCAGGTTACGGCGGTGGTCGCGACAGGAGAGGCGCCAGTTCAGGCGCGTCATTGAAACCCGTACGGCATCAGTCATGTATCAAAACCCTTGCACAGGCAAATCACCTCCTGCGTAGCCTATATCTGCGGGTCTGCCGTTCGGAGCTGTTGGAATAGACACGTAAGTTTCTGAAAACCTGCGCATTTATCGATACAACCCTTACCCATTCTTTACCTTCATGCGCTGCTCAATGTCGCGCAAACGCTGTCTGAAACGGCGAGAAACTTGTGGTTCTCGTCCTGAAAGAGAGTGAAGTGATGATGTTGAGTCGAGTTGCAAAAGTGGCGGTAGTGATCGCCTTGTTGTCGTCCCTGTCGGGCTGCTGGATGTTCTTCCCGCCGGGTGGTGGCGGTGGTGGTCATGGCGGTGGCGGTGGTGGCCAGCATGGCGGTTTTGGCGGAGGTCCCGGCGGTGGCGGCCCACGCTGACCGCGACTGAGCCGATTCTGTAGGAGCCAGGCTTGCCGGCGATCGGGGCGCCGCGGTGTGTCAGGCCGGACGCCATCGCGGGCAAGTCGGATCGCCGCCCGCTCGCTCCTACAGGACGGATGCGATCCTGTAGGAGCCAGGCTTGCCGGCGATCGGGGCGCCGCGGTGTGTCAGGTTGGACGCCATCGCAGGCAAGTCGGATCGCCGCCCGCTCGCTCCTACAGTGACCCTGGTGGTTGCAGATACCCTGCAGACACCGCGGCGCCGACGAGCAAGCGGCTGGTCGGATGCGCTGTTGCAGACCCCTTCTTGAGCCTGGGGCACAAACCCCAGCACCTATACTCAATCCAGGCATGGTCGTGTGGTACCCGGTTGAAGCCTGCCCCGTCGTGGGCGGGTGGCCGTGGTCGACGCTGTGCGAGGGTTGCCATCTTGTACCTGCGTGCGCTGATCGTCGTGATGCTGCTGGTGCTGGCCGGGTGCGCCGTGTCCCAGCGCGTCCGCGAGGCAGTGGCACCGGCAGTGGTGGTGCCGGAAAGCACCTGGCGCCAGGTGGACCGCGAGATCGCCGAGGCTTCGCAAGAGGCGGTGATCCAGGTCAAGGTCTTTGCCCGCGGCTCCATGGAGCACTGGCGGGTGCGGGTCTACGCCGTCACCGAAGAAACCTTCATCCCCTGGTTCAGCAGTTACTGGACCCAGGAATGGATGGCCATGAAAGTCAGTTGGTACAGCCTCACCGCCGGCGACGAGAGGGACGCGGCGGCAACGCGGCTGGCGGTCTACCTCAAGGAGCAGTATCAGGAACAGGTGCTGGCGCCGGTGGCGGTGGAGATCGACCCGGATGCGATTCTCAACCAGGCCACCGAGTTCTATATCGAGCTGCTGGACAAGCAGGTGAAGGTTATCGCCCAGCGTTATCGGTTGCCGGCCAAGCAGCTCGATCAACGGCTCAATGGCGTCCAGGCGATTCGCCTGGGGCCGCCGCCGGCGCGCGATGCGTCGTTGTACCAGGTGCTGCACGCCAAGCCCTTGACCACGCTGCCGGCCTACTCGGCGCTGTACCAGCAGATCCATAGCGCCCCCGCGGGCACCGGCGAGGTGTCGTCCGAGGCCGGGATTGTCTCGGTGGCCAGGCAGGCCAGCGAAAAATTCGAAGCGCAGATGGCCGGCCGTGGCATTGCCGGCGCCGCGTCGGCGGTGGCCGGCAAGGTCGCCGGTGCGGTGATCTCCCTGGGGGCCGCAGGGTTTCGCGCGATCGCCCATGAGAGCGACCGGGCCGAGACCGAGGCGCAGATTCGCCAGAGTCTGGGCAAGGCGTTCGACCAGGCCTGGCTCAAGCTGATGAACAACACCGGCAACGGAGTGATGGCCGGGGTGTATTACCTGGCCGGGCAGATCGAGGGCGAGCTGGGCAAAAGCGCGGTGCCCAACCCTCCGCTGGAGACCGTGCCGGGCAGCGTGCATCCGCCTGCCACGCCAGGCCTGAGTGCCCCGGAAACCGGCTGGCACCCGGAGCCATGAGGCCCGTCGGTCGGCCGCCCGGTTTTTTTCGCGCCGAGTTGTCGATTGTCGGCGATGCGGATCGACCAGTTCCCAGAAGCCGCGACCGATACCCAGGTCGGGCCTTGATGTCCAACCCCAATCAGCAGGAGCAGGATCATGTCTTATGTCGATGGTTGTGTACTGGCGGTACCCACCGCCAACCTTGAAGCCTTCAAGCAGCATGCGCAGACCGCGGCGAAGGTGTTCAAGGGTTATGGCGCCCTGAGCGTGGTCGATTGCTGGGGCGACGATGTGCCCGAGGGCAAGCTGACCTCGTTCCCCATGGCGGTCAAGCTCAAGGCGGACGAGACGGTGGTGTTCAGCTGGATCATCTGGCCGTCCCGCGAAATCCGCGACGCGGGCATGCAAAAAGCCATGGAAGACCCGCGACTCCAGCCCGACGCCTGCCCGATGCCGTTCGACGGCCAGCGCATGATTTATGGCGGGTTCAAGATGCTGGTGAATGCGTGAGGGGTTACCGGCGAAACATCGGCAACGGCCGCAGCGAGGCCCGGGGATACATCGATCATGTCGGCCAGCCGCAATGGTTGGACGCTCGAGGCGTGGGCGTGGCGGTTTATCAATGTATGGGCCAGCCGGCTGGCGATCGGGGATCAAGATCAGGAGAGTGTCTATGAGTATCGAGTTGAGTGCGTTTCGTTGGGTGCCGCCCTTTGCCCGGGGTTATGTGCGCGATCTGCGGGTGCGCTGGGCGCTGGAGGAGGCCGGGTTGCCTTATGAGGTCCGGTTGATCGACCCGCAAATCCAGGCCAGCGACAGCTACCGGCGCTGGCAGCCGTTCGGCCAGGTGCCGGCCTACCGCGACGGTCGGGTCGAGATGTTCGAGTCCGGGGCGATCGTGCTGCATATCGCCCGGCAGTCCGAGGTGCTGGCGCCGGTTGATGAGGCCGGGCGGGCGCGGGTCGAGACCTGGGTGCTGGCGGCGCTGAACTCCATCGAGCCTTCCGCCCAGAACTTCGCCAGCCTCGAGGTGACGTACGGGGCTCAGGCACCGGGCAAGGAACAGGAGAGCCTCGACCGGCGCCTGGAGGCGCTCGGTGCCTGGCTGGGGCAACGGGAGTACCTCGAACAGCGTTTCAGCGCCGGCGACCTGATGATGACCACGGTACTGCGGGAGCTGGTGGCCTGCGGCGCCCTGGCGCATTACCCGACGCTGGAGGCCTACCGCCTGCGCTGCGAGGCCCGCCCGGCATTTGCCAGGGCCCTGGAAGGGCAGTTGCAGCCGTTCCGCGAGCATCCCGCGGGCTGATTCGAGCGCAATGAAAACAGGGCGGACCAGATGCTGGTCCGCCCTTTTTCATTGCGCCGTTCGCTGGCGATACTCGGTGGTGGTCATGCCGGCGTAGCCCCAGTTGTCGAGGTCGACTTCCTCGATGACGATGTGGGTCAGTTCCGGGGCCTTGTTCAGCACCCGTTGCAGGGTTTCGGTGATCTCGCGGATGACCTGGGCTTTTTGTTCGCGGGTCACGCCGTCACGGGTGATGCGCAGGTTGACGAAAGGCATGGTTGTACTCCTGGGGAAAAGGTTGTTTGCAGAAGACGGGAGGCACGCGGACCTCCCGCCGGGTTTACCATTTGCCGCTGCTCATGCCGCCGTCCACTGGCAGCACCACGCCGGTGGTGAAGTCGGCGCCGGACAGGTAGAGCACCGCGTCGGCAATTTCCTCGATGCGTCCCAGTCGTCCGGCCGGTTGCAGGCCGTCGAGGAAGGCGCGGTGCGCCGGGTCGTGCATCGGCGTGTCGATGATCCCCGGGGCCACCGCGTTGACCTGGATGTTGAACGGCGACAGCTCCAGGGCCAGGGCGCGGGTCATCTGGTTCACGCCGCCCTTGATCAGCACCGGCAACGCCGCCGGGACCGCCAGGTTCGGTTGCAGCGCGACGCTGGCGCTGATGTTGATGATGTGGCCCTGGCGCCGCTCGATCATGTGTCGCGCGGCGGCCTGGGAGGCATAGACCACGCCCTTGAGGTTGGTCTCCAGCAGGCTTTCCAGCTCCTCGGGGCTGTAGTCGATAAATGGCTTGGGCAGGAAGAAGCCGGCGTTGTTGACCAGCACATCGACCTGGCCGAAACGGCCGACGGCGCGCTCGACCAACTGCGTGGCGGTGGCCGGATCGGCGATATCGCCCTCGACTCCGAGAAAGCGCTCGTTGTTGCCCAGGGTTTCGGCGGCTGCGGCCAGCCGCTGCGTCGAGCGGGCATTGCCGACCACGTTGTAGCCGCGGACCAGGTAGGCCTGGGCCAGGCCGAGGCCGATGCCGCTGGAGGCGCCGGTGATGATGACGGTTCTGTTGTGGCTCATGGTGAGGCTCATGGGAATAGTCCTGTTCTGCGTTGAGAGAAGTTCCAGCGCTGTTGGGCAGAACTATATTTGTGTGCCTAATGCTGATAAATAGCGTTACGGGTACTTCACTTGATACATGGTGTAATCAATGGGTCGGCAATTCGACGATGTGCTGCTGGGCAGCATCGAGCTGTTCTGCATGGCGGCGGAGATCGGCAGCTTTACCGGCGCGGCGCTGGCGGCTGGGGTCACGCCGGCGGCGGTCAGCCGCTCGGTGTCGCGCCTGGAAGAGCGGCTCGGGGTACGGCTGTTCGTGCGCACCACCCGCAGCATCCGCCTGACCGACGGCGGGCGCGACTATCACCAGCAATGCCGCAGCGCGCTGAACCAGATGCTCGAAGCCGAGCGCCAGTTGACCGGGCAGCAGCTGGCGCCTTCCGGCACCTTGCGCATCAGCCTGCCGACCACCTACGGCCATCTGCGCATCCTGCCGCTGCTGCCGGAGTTTCGCCGGCGCTATCCGCAGATGCGGGTGGAGGTCAACCTGAGCAACCGCAATATCGATTTCGTCGAAGGGGGCTACGACATGGCGATCCGGGTGCGCGCGCAGCCGGATTCCGGGCTGGTCGCGCGGTTGCTGGAGGACGCCGAACTGGTGGTGTTTGCCGCCCCGGATTACCTGGCGCGGGCCGGTACCCCGCAGCGGCTCGACGACCTGGCGCAACACGAGTGCATCCAGTTCGAACTGCCCAGCAGCGGCCGGCGCATCGCCTGGCTGTTCAACGGCCCCGACGGCCCCTGCGAAGTGCTCGCCGAGGGGGCCTACGTGTGCTCCGAGGACCTGCTGGGGGGCGTGACCCTGGCCAGGCATGGCGCCGGCCTGTTCCAGACTTACCGTTTCATGGTCGAGCGCGAGCTGGCCGAGGGTTCCCTGGTGGAGGTGCTGCAGCCTTACGGCGGCCGTTCGCGGCCCTTCAGTCTGTTGTATCCCCACAGTCGGCATGTGCCGTTGCGCCTGCGGGCCTTTATCGACTTCCTGCTGGAGAAGCAGCCGGGCTGGAAGACCTGAAGCGGGGATGGGCAGCCCGGGATGGATTGGTTAGTATGGCGACCGGGCTTCCTGGGCGCCCACCTCGCGAAAGCGCAAGCACCTTCAATTTCCGCAAGCACCACGCTTGCATACCCCTCCGGGCCAATAGCGAGCAGGCCGATTCTCTTGGAGTTGGTATGCCTATCAATAAATCCGTTCCCCGTTCACCCGCCAGTCAGGCCGCCAGCCTGGTACTGCGCGAAGCCAAACGCCTGCATCGCACTGCAACCAGCGGTTCGCTGGCCAGCGCCTTGCCGATCCTGCGGCGCTTGCTGGCGAGCAACAGTTTGCCTGGCCTGTCGTTGCCCGAGCTGTATCGGCAGCGCAACAAGGTGCAGCGCAAACACCTGTTGCGCACCCTGGCCAGCGAGGCCGGTTTTGCCCATTGGGAGACCTACCGCCAGGTCCTCGACGAGCTGGCGCCCGAGCAGTTGCAGCACTTCGAACTGGTCTACCGCCAGGCGGGCCATCTCAACTGCTGGTTCTCGTCGCCGGACGAGGCTCGGCAGTACGTGGCCCATCATGGCGGTCGGCTGTTGTGCGTAGGGCAGCAGGCGGTGGTGCTGGTGGATCTGCCGGCGGCGTAAGGCGCTATCCATAGCGGTACAGAAGCACGGCACCCGGGACTTCCCGGGTGCCGTTTTTATTGGCATGCAACATCTGAATCAACAACACACATCTGTAGGAGCGAAGCTTGCTCGCGATGGTCGTTAACGATGACGCGTATCGACCGGGTAAGCGCGCCGCCCTCAAGTTCATCGCGAGCAAGCTTCGCTCCTACAGGACTGCGTTTTTATTTACGTGCCTCGAGAATCAGGTTGAACGGCGTCTCCGCGGCCCGGCGGAACTGGCTGAAGCCGGCTTCGCTGAAGACCTTGCGCAGGCGCGCTTCGCCGGCCTGGGCACCGAGGCCCAAACCAACTTCCTGGGACAACGAGTTGGGCGTGCAGATAAAGGTCGAGGCGGCATAGAACAGCCGGCCGACCGGAGTGATGTTCTGGTCCAGTTGATCGTTGGCGAACGGCTCGACCAGCAGCACGCTGCCGTCGTCTTTCAGCGACTGGAAGGCATGTTGCGCGGCGCCCACCGGGTCGCCCATGTCGTGCAGGCAGTCGAAGTAACAGATCAGGTCATAGTCGTTGCCGGGGTAGGTCTTGGCGCTGGCCTGGGCGAAGTGCACATTGCCGGTCACCCCGGCTTCCTCGGCCCGTTGTGTCGCGGTAGTGACTGAAGGCTGGTGGTAGTCGAAGCCGAAAAACTGCGAGGCGGGATAGGCCTGGGCCATGATCACCGTCGAGGCGCCATGCCCGCAGCCGACGTCGGCCACCTTGGCCCCGGCCTGCAGTTTCTCCACCACGCCGTCCAGGGCCGGCAGCCACTCGGCCACCAGGTGCGCCCGATAGCCTGGGCGGAAGAAGCGCTCGGTGCCGCTGAACATGCAGGGGTGGTGATCGCCCCAGGCCAGGGCGCCGTCGCCACGCATCGCCGCCAGCAGTTTGTCCTTGTCGTGAAACAGCGCAGAGACCACCACGGCGCCGCCGGCCACGTACACCGGCGAATCCTCGATGGCCAGCGCCTGGGCCTGTTCTTCCGGCAGGCGGAACTGGCCGTCGAGGTGTTCCATGTAGCCGGATGCGGCATGGGCGCTCAGCCATTCGCGCAGCAGCCGCGCGTTGCAGCCAGTCTTGGCGGCCAGCGCTTCGGGGCTGACGAAACGACTGTCGGCCATGGCCCGGTACAGGCCCAGTTCTTCGCCGAGAATCATATTGGCGAGCATCGCCGCACCGCCCATGTCTGACACCAGTTTGCCCATGAAATCGTTGAGCTTGGCTTCGTCCATAGCCTTGTCCTCCGCTGTGAGGGGCACTGCCGCAGATGGCCCGGCAGTGGCCGGATGGAGATACGCGGCGCCCGCGGGGAGGCCATGTCCCGGCGGTGCCGAAGGAGTGGGCCTGACAGGGCAGGCCGTGCTCTGACGAGCTGACGCACGGGCGCCTCCAGCGTGGGACGGGGTGCGTGTATACCGTTCAGGAACATCAGGGTGGCCATCGGGGCTGGGCGCCGAACACGTGACGGCAGGCGAGGCTGCGCACGGGTTTCCGGGAGCGCCCGGAGCAAGCGATTCCTGGCCGGTAGATGAGTCAGTCTAGTTCGCTGGCAAGGACGTCGCGGGGTTGGCCGATGAGGGGGCAGGGCGCCGATGACGGCGCCCTTGGGCAATGTCGGTCAGGCCTTCAAGGCGTGCCGAACATCGCGGTCCAGTAGATGCCGGCATCGCTTTTCGGGTCGACCGCATAGGACGCGCCCAGCTCGCGATACTGCGGGTTCATCAGGTTGGCACAATGGCCGGGGCTGGCCAGCCAGCCATCGACCACCTTGCGCACGCTGTCCTGGCCGGCGGCGATGTTCTCGCCGATCTGCTGGCCGGCATAACCGGCCAGTTCGGCGCGGTCGCCGGGGGTGCGGCCGTCGCGGTCCTTGTGATCGAAGAAGTTGTGGTTGGCCATGTCCCGGGTATGGTCCTGGGCCGCGCTGGCCAGGGTGGCGTTCCAGGCCAGCGGGGTGGCGGCGGCGAAGATCTGGTTGCCGCACTGGCGCGGCTGCGCGCGGGCGCTGTTGAGGCTTTCCAGGAGCTTCTGGCCTTCCGCTTGCCAGTCGCCGAGGCGCGCGGTCAGCAGCGGCCGGGCGAGGACGATGCGCCATTGCTGGCCGGTGCGGCTGACGCCGATATCGACGAACTGCGGGTCCAGCACCACCTGGCAGAAACTTTCCTGCACCGCCTTCATGGCCGCCTGGGCATCGCGCGGCCCGGACAGGCTGATGGCCTGCACATTGACCATCGGGTAGGCGCTGCTGGCCAGGGCCTGCTGCAGGTTGCCGATGCTGTTGGCGGGCAGCACCAGGCGCGGGTCGGCGGCCAGCGGCGGCAGTTCCTGGGACACCTGGCCGGCGCAGCGCTGGGCCTGGCTGCGGTAGCTATTGATCGAGGTCACCAGTTGTGTCTCGTCGCTCGCCACGGCGGTGGTGGCGAAGGCCATGCTCATCGACAACAGGAGGGGCGACAGCAGGGTCAGCGGCAGAGCAGAGGATAGGCAGCGCATGGAGGTCTCCCTTGAGCGAGTTGCGCCCATGATGCGCGATTTCGCCCCGGTCGGCGCAAGGTCTTTTTGCAGAAAACGGGCGCTGTTATCCGCTCTCCCTGTTGCCGGCGCGGCGCCGGTTACGGCTGGCCGACGGCGAACTACACTCAACTCCAGTCGCCGCCAGCCGGCAGGCTGGCAGTGGCTTTCCCGTGCCCGGACAGGGCCTTTGGCGAAGGTGCACGCATGCGCCCGACAGCGATTGCCGGCGGTCTTTTGATCCTCCTGTGCGGGGGGCTGGCGATGGCCGCGGGCGACAGGGCGGACCCCGCGGTGGCGCAGGACAAGGCCCAGGTCCTGGAGCAGAAAGCCGCGCAGCAGCAGCCGGCGCCCCGCAGCGAGACCATTACCCCTCCCGAAGCCCAGGCGGTGGACCCGGCCGGCGCCGCACCGCTGGACGATGCCATCACCTGCCTGGCGCGTTCCATCTACTGGGAAGCCAAGGGCGGGGCCGCCGCCGACATGGAAGCCGTGGCCAGCGTGGTGCTCAACCGGGTCGGTCATGAGGGTTTTCCCGATACGGTGTGTGCGGTGGTCAAGCAGGGTTCGGAACAGCGTGCCTGCCAGTTTTCCTGGTGGTGCGACGGGCGCCCGGATCAGGTGAAGGAAGACGAACCCTACATCGTGGCCAAGGAAATCGCGCGCAAGGCGCTCAACCAGCAACTCCGGGACCGCACCCACGGCGCCCTGTATTTCCACGACCGGCGCGTGAGCCCCGATTGGGCCAGGGAGTACCGCAAGACCGCCGAGACCGGCAAATTTCTGTTCTACAAGCCGCGAGGCGACAGCGCCCGTTAGCCCCTACAGAAGCAGATCGCGGTACGGCCATGGCGCGACAACGGGTATCATGCCCGGCCCGCCGCCAGAGCCAACTGGCAGCGGCGTGCCTCAACCTTTGGAGCCCTCCGCGCAATGCCCACCATCAGTCATTTTCACACCCAAACCCCGTGCCCGGAGGCCGCCAACAGCCAGATCCTGCAGATGGTGGTCGACTACCTGACCGACATCAGCGCGGTAGCGATCCCGCCGAGCAACCTGCTGTACAACATCTACCAGTACGCCATCGGCTACGAAGTGCATCTGTATCTGCAGGCCCTGGACGGCTCCCGGGGCATCGCCGTGGAACTGCTGGTGGCCACTGACGATGACGACCCGGAACAGGTGCTGGGTTTCCTGTTGTACCTGCCGGTCAAGGACGATCCCGAGGCGTGCGGCGTGGCCTATATGGCGGTGCGTGCCAGCCATCGCCGGCAGGGAATCGCGCGCTCGCTGCTGGCACGGATGCGCGAGCGCTACCCCCATGCCGAACTGACCTGCGCGGTGGGCAAGGTGGCCTGGTTCGAAGCGCTGGGTTTCCAGGTTCTGGGCGTGCGCGGCCCGCAGGTGCTGATGAACACCCGCGACCAGGCTACCGACGGCTTGATGGGCCTGCTGGACACGGCGCCGATCTATCGCTCGCTGGAGGTGCGGCAGATCCACAGCTACCTGCTGCAAAGGCATGGCAAGCGGGCGATGCTCGATGCCGAGAAACAGCGCGACCGTCACCTGGACCAGATGACCCGCAACGCCCAGGCGCTGGTCCGCGAACGCCTGGGGCAGGGCTGAGGCCGCTCGCTTTCACCTGTCAGGTTTCAGCCGCCAGACCCCTGGTACCGGGCGGTCAGGCTGTTTGTACTGGTCGGCGGCCATGATCGACGGCGTCAGGGAAATCCCCGTGAGCAGGCAGATGGCCGTGAGCGGTACCTTCTGCTTCTGGAAGGCGTTGGCCAGGTCCAGGGCGGCTTCCTTGACGTTGAGGCCGAACTCCTTGATGACCTCGCTTTGATCGAACAGGAATCCGTAGGCCAGTAGTTCCGGGGTGCGCGATTCGTCCTTGGGCACTATGACGATTTTCCAGAAGCGGGTCGGGTAGCGCACCGGGCCTTTGCCGAAGTCCTGTTCCACGCAGGAGGTCTGGTCCAGTACCGGGCCGGCGAAGATGATCGCCTGGCCGCCGCCCGTTTCGATCTGCTCGGCCAGCTCGTTTTCGAAGTAACCCCAGACCCCTTTGCGATTGCGGTATTCGGCACCGTCGGGCGATTCCTGGTTGAACAGCTCGTGCTGCGGCGTGCAGTTGGTCCAGTGGTAGGTGTCGGCGTTGGCGTACTCGGTATCGAGCCCCGGCTGCCCCCAGCAGCTGTCTTCGCGGCGCACGATATGGCCACGATCGAAGTTGCCGGCCGGCCCGTAGATATCGCCGTTGGTGAGCTGGTAGCGGCTCGGTACCCGGCGGTCGAGGCGCCAGCTTTCGCCACCGTACTTCTTGCGCGCGCGGGTATCGCCACGGACCTCGGGCCGGTAGTCGACATTGCAGGCGGTCCACATCGGCATGCGGTAATCCTTGTTCATCACCAGCGAATAGTGGTGGTAGGGCAGGGCCAGCGGCGCCTCGTCATCCAGGCCGGCAAGCGGCACCGGCGGTACGTTGCGGGCCGAGGCGAGGTGTTCGCGGTAGTCGCCGACCCGGTAGAGCTGGGGCAGCCGCGCGCCCTCGATTGCGGGCGGCGGGACGGGCACCCCGAGAAAATCCGGGTCGTAGCCTTTGCGGGTGGCGTAGTCGAGGTCGAAGGTCAGGGTCCTTTCCAGCGCCGCGGCTGCCGGGGCCGGCGTGGCGGGCACCGGCTCGGCAGGCGCCAGGTTGAGGATGGGCATGACGCTGGCCGGGCTGTCCGCGGCGTGGCTGACGATGTTGATGGTGGTGGGGCCGGAGATATGAAAGATGTTCTGCGACATATCGGGCGCTCCTGGGCGGTGTGGCGCCGCGGGCAGGGTTTCGTTGGTGCTGAGCGCGGCCAGCGGGTCGGGGGTCAGCTCCATGAGCTGGGCCAGCAGCTCGGCCGGCTTGCCGCTCAGTTGCAGGGCCTTGAGCGCGCTGACGATGCTGCTGACCCGGGTGCCCTCGTTGGCCACCCAGTCCACCGTGCTTTCCTCGTCGCCTTCGGGGTTCCAGATGCTGTGGTCGGTCTTGAGAATGTTGCCGGCTTCGTCGGTCCTCGGAATGCCGCAGTGGTGCAGGGCGATCAGCTCCCAGTTGTCGCTGAACACCGGGGAGCCGGAGGCGCCTTCGGCGGTGTCGGTTTCGTAGTGCAGGAACCCCTGGTCGAGAATGTCCAGCAGGCGGTTATGGGTGGTGGCGTACTGGCGCGGGCCACCCTCGGGGTGCTGGATGATGTTCATCGGGCGGCCGCGCAGGGTCTTGCCGGTGGCCTCGATCAGGCGGATGCAGCCGTAGTCCGCCAGGGCTTCGCCGCGGGTGCCTTGCGGCGAGATGGCCACCAGGCAGAAGTCCAGCGCCTCGTCGGCGAAGTAGAACTGATCCGGCAGCAGGTTGAAGTAGGTGCCTTCGTTGATCCCGCGCTCCAGCCTTTCGTAGAGAAAGTTGGCGGCGCAGTCCACCGCGTCCACATCCCTGGGAAACACATGCTGGTTGGTCAGCAACAGGTTGGGGGACACCAGGAAACCGGTGGCGAAGCCCTCGACCACCGTCCCCGGTTGTGGGGCGTTGACCAGGCGCGCCACCGGCCTTGCCGCCTGGCGGGCGGCTTCGCTGGGGGCGTAGAAGGTCGGGTCCCAGGTGCCGATCCGTCGCTCCAGCCCAGCCCTGACCAGCACGGAGCGGGCATTCTCGCGGGCGATCCACTTGGCCAGCTGTTGCGGCGAGTCGCCGGCGCCGGGGCCCAACTCGCGGATGCGCGACAGTGATTCGCTGCGGGCGGCGGCTTGCCGGTTCCAGCGTTCCAGGGCTTTGGCCATGTTGCTTCTGCGGGCCGTGGCAACGGCATCGGGCGTGTTGCTCATGAGCACCTCCTGGCGAACAGGGAATTCCTTTCGGGGTGGTGTTTTGAGCGTAGACAACAAGTGTCGCGGCAGACGGCTGGCATCATGCCAGCTCGTCGGAGCCGCGGGCCGCGCGACAGGGTGAACGGCGGCTCAGGCGGCCTGGCGGGAGATACCGGTGGCCAGGCGCATAAGCGCGTCAAAGGCGCGGTCGGAAAGCAGCCTGCGCAAGAAGATCAGCGGCTTGGCCCCGAACCCGACGGCATAGCGGGTCTTAGGTCGGCGGGCGCTGACCGCCCTGGCGATGGTGTCGGCGATGACTTGCGGCGGCGACTGATACTTGCGGCTGGTCTGGCCCACCATGGACCGCGCCATGGCTTGCGCCTGGGGAGCGTAGGGCCCATGGCCCGAGGTCTCGACGACTTTCTGCGCCGCGATGTCTGCCCACTCGGTCTTGATGCCGCCCGGCTCGATCACCACCACATCGATACCGAAAGGCTGCACCTCCAGGCGCAGGCAATCGCTGATCGCTTCCAGGGCGAACTTGGTGCCGTGGTACCAGGCGCCCAGCGGCGTGTGCATCTTGCCGCCCATCGAGGTGATGTTGATGATCGTCCCCGAGCGCTGCGCGCGCATCTGCGGCAACACCAGCTGGATCAAGCGGACGGCGCCGAACACATTGACCTCGAACTGGGCACGGGCTTCGTCGCTCGGTACATCCTCCACCGCGCCATAGGAGCCATAGCCGGCGTTGTTGACCAGCACGTCGATGCGCCCCGACCGGGCGAGGATGTCCTGCACGCAGGCCTGCATCGAGGCGTCGTCGGTCACGTCCAGGGGCAGCACATGCAGGCCGGCCTGCGCCAGCGGGTGCATGCGCTCGACCCGGCGGGCGGCGGCATACACCGTGTAACCCAGGGCTTTCAACTTGAGGGCGGTGGCCTCGCCAATGCCGGAAGAGGCGCCCGTTACCAAGGCAACTTTGCTGTTCATGTCTGTCGATCCTCTGATTGAGAAGGGGCCGGCAAGCCAGCTCGGGCCGCCATCCGTGGGGGGAACTTTAGGGGGATGGCGGCGCCGGCGCTCTAGCGCTTGGCGCCATCGGACTTGCAAACAGCGCCACGGCCATCGAGGGTTTTCCGGGCCGATTGCGCGATGGATACAGGGGTTTCAGTTCAGGCGCAGGGCGTGGCGGGCGCGATCGGGGGTCTGCCCGGTCCAGTCGAGGAAGGCGCGGTAAAAGGAGTTCGGGTCTTCGAAACCGAGCAGAAAGGCGATTTCCGTACCGGACAGGGCGGTGTTTTCCAGGTAGTGGCGTGCCAGGCTTTCCCGCGTGCCGTTGAGCAGCGCGCGGAAGTTCTCGCCTTCGTCCTCCAGGCGCCGCTGCAGGGTGCGCTTGCTCATGCACAGGCGGGCGGCGACCTCCTCGATGCTGGCCGCATTGCTGGGCAGCAACTCCAGCAGCAGGGCGCGCACCCGTTCGGCGGTCGCCGCCGTGGCATCGAGTTCACTCAGGCGTCGACGCAGGTCGGGCTCGAAGACCCGCCACATCCCTTCGTTGAGGGTCAGGAAGGGGCGCAGGGCATCGACCGCGGCGAAGCGGATGCTCAGGCTGGCGCCGCGTTGCACGGGCACCCCGAAGAAACTTGTGTACTGGCGGGCATGGGCGGCGGGAGGGAGCGCGGGGAGCGTTACACCGAGGGCGTTCACCGGTTCGCGGGTCGCCAGCCGCGCCAGCCGGACAAAGAACGCCAGCTCCGCGACCTGCAGCGAATAGGGGATGTCGCCCCGGGCCAGCAGCCAGCGCGGCGAGAGGGTCAGGTCGCCGTTGCCGGCGACCTCGATGTCCAGGCTCATCGGCGCCACCAGCTGCTTGTACTTGGCCAGGCGCTGGACGGCCTGCATCAGATTGGCGCTGCACAGCGCGGCGAACACCGGTGGGTTGAACGACTCCGCCGAGACCGACTCGATGATCCGCAGCGCAAACAGCGGGTCCGCGGCCTCGTCCTCCAGGCTTTGCCAGAAACGCAGGTACTCCTCCGTGGAAAGGCTCTGGCCCGGGCGAGACAGCAGGTCTTGCGGCAAGCCCGCGCGACGCAGTACGCGGGCGGGCTGAAAGCCTAAGTCTTTGAGGATCAGCTGCCATCCGATGTCGAGGGGAAAAGACTGATTGCGGGTCATCGAACCTCTTGCGCTGTGCGGAGCAGGACCGGTGGATGTGGAGGTCGAGTATAGGGGGGCGAGAGGATTCCCGGCATGCGGAGCGCGCCAGGCTGCCGGCAATTGGCGCCAGTACGCAGGCGCCTGATACCCGATCGCTGCCCGCTTGCCGAGGGCTCACTAGGGGGGTGGAAAACGCGTGGTGCTCAGGGTCTTTGGCATGAACTGGCCAATCGGGTGCCAACGACGGCATGAAAAAACCTATTGCGCAGCAGGTTTGAGGGATTTACTGCGAATGAGACGCTCATTACAATGATAATCATTGCTATTAACTCCCTTCCTTGAGTGCACACCTTGAAGCCATCCTGTCCGCGTGCCCGTTGTAAAACCCTGATCAAACGCCTGTTGCCGACACTGTCTTGCTGTCTGGTCGCCAGCCCGCTGTGGGCGCAGGACGCGGTCGAGCTGCCGACCACCGATATCCAGGCTGAGCGCCTCGGCCAGGACACCGGCTACACCACCTCGCAGGCCAGCACGGCGAGCAAAAGCAATGTGCCGATCAAGGAGGAGGCGCAGTCGATCAACGTGGTGACCCAGCAGACCCTGGCCGACTATCAGGTGCGCTCGCTGGAGGACGCCATGAAGTTCGTCAGCGGCGTCAGCCAGGGCAACACCCTGGGCGGCTCCCGGGACTCGCTGGTCAAGCGCGGTTTTGGCACCAACGACGACGGCTCGATCCTGCGCGATGGCGTGCGTTCCAACCTGGGGCAAAACTTCAGCGCCACCACCGAGCGGGTCGAAGTGCTCAAGGGCCCGGCGTCGATGCTCTACGGCGCGCTGGAGCCGGGCGGGCTGGTGAACATCATCAGCAAGCAGCCGGAGTACACCCAGAGCACCACGCTCAGCGGCTCGGCCTACAGCGAAGGCGGCGGCACCATGGCCCTGGACACCACCGGACCGCTGGGCGATACCGGCCTGGCCTACCGCCTGATCGCCGAACGCGGCCATGAAGACTACTGGCGCAACTACGGGGTCAACGAGCACACCCTGGTGGCGCCGTCGCTGACCTGGACCGGCGAACGCGCCAGCCTGACCCTGAACTACGAATACAACGACTATTCCAACCCCTTTGACCGCGGCACCGTATTCACCAACGGCCACCCGGCGGACATCGACTACGACAAGCGCCTGGACGAACGCTGGGCGAAAAGCGTCGGCATCCGTGAAGTGGCCAGCGCGCGCTTCGAGTACCAGTTGAGCGAGGCCTGGAAAACCCGGGTCACCTACGGTTGGAATAACGACCGCTACAGCCTGTCGATCGCCCAGCCCAACAGCCTGACCGGCAACACCCTGCGCCGGGCCGCCAACGGTGCCCACTACGACGACGAAACCCGCTACGCCAGCTGGGACTTCATCGGCCAGCAGGAGCTGTTCGGCCAGCGCCATGACCTGCTGGTGGGCGTCGACAGCGAGCACTCCGACCAGTACCGCGGCAAGACCTACCGCAACACCGCCCAGGGTGGTTTCAACATTACGTCGCCGGTCTACGGCAAGCTGGCCGAGCCGAGCCTGGTCAGCGCCACCCAAAGCAACCTGCGCAACCAGCTGACCTCGAGCTCGGTGTACTTCAAGGACAATTGGCATCTGGACGACCAGTGGATCCTGGTGTTCGGCGGTCGCCAGCAGCATTACGACCAGTACAGCGACCAGGGCCTGGGCCGCAGCTATACGGTCAACCGCGACAGTAACGGCGACACCTTCGTGCCCTTCCTCGGCCTGGTGTTCAAGGCCACCGACAGCCTGTCGCTGTACGGCAACTACAGCCGTTCGTTCAAGCCCAACACCGATGTCGACGACGCCGGCAACACCTTCGATCCGGAAGAGGGCCGCAGCTACGAGGTGGGTGCCAAGTACGATCCGCTGCCGGGCCTGAACATCAACCTGGCGCTGTACGACATCGAGAAGAAGAACGTGGTGACCACCACCACGGTCAATGGCGTGAGCCTCTCGGAAGCCGCCGGCAAGGTCGGTTCCCAGGGCGTGGAGCTGGACGTCACCGGGCGCATCGCTGAGCGCTGGGACCTGATCGGTACCTACGCCTACAACCACACGGAAATCCTCGACGACCCGAGCAACGAAGGTCACCGCCTGGCCAACGCCCCCAAGCACACCGCCAGCCTGTACCTCAGTCACCACCTCAACGTACCGGCGGAATTCGGTGCCTGGCATGCGGGCGGCGGCGCCCGTTATGTCGGCGAGCGCGCGGCCAACAACGCCAACGATTTCTGGCTCAGCAGCTACACCGTGGCCGATGCCTTCGTGCGCTGGGAATCGCCGCTGTTCGGTTATAAAACCAGTCTGCAGTTCAATGTCGACAACCTGTTCGACAAGCAGTACTACCCGTCGTCCACCGGCAGCCAACTGCAGGTCAACGTCGGCGAGCCACGCACCGCACGCCTGAGCGCCAGCGTGACTTTCTGATAACACCCGGACCGCTGCGCGTCGCCCTGCAGGGTGGCGCGTCGGCGGCAGCCGTTTCCCCGCTGTCGCTTACCCCGCACATTCCGCCCTTCATGGCATTCCCGCCAATCTCCCGACTTTGCCCACCCGCGGCCCGATTCCCCATGGCCCGGCGTCAAGAAAGCTGTGGCCATGTCGATAGTTGGAAGGCGATTTAGGCAATTTGCCACTATCGTTGCTGACTGAACCGCTCGCCGAAAGCGGTCACCCCGTTTTGCCCTCTGCCGTTTTTCTTCCCGTCACGTACATGGAGTAAGAGTGCATGGCTTTCCCCCCGCGTTTTCTCGAGCATTACCGCAAAGCCGACCGCATCATGATGGGCCTGATCTGGCTGATGTTCGCCTATGCGCTGGGCCTGGCGTTCTGGCACGACACCTTCACCCAGGCGCTGCTGGTGGGCGGCGGCACCACCCTGGTCCTGAGCCTGCTGTACCGCGTCATCAGCGGCACGCGCCTGATGCGCTGCTGCATCGCCATCGGCTTCATGCTCATGGCCGCGCTGCATATCAACCAGGCCAAGGGCCTGATCGAAGCGCACTTCGGCATTTTCGTGCTGCTGGCGGTGCTGACCTTCTATCGTGACTGGCTGCCGATTCTGCTGGCGGCGGTGACCATCGCCCTGCATCACGTGGTGTTTCATGTGCTGCAGCACCAGGGCTTCCCGGTCTATGTCATGGCCCATCACGGCGGTTTCGGCATGGTGGCGGTGCACGCCTTCTATGTGGTGGTGGAGACGGTGATCCTGCTGTACCTGGCCGTGCACAGCCATGCCGACGCGGTGGAGAGCCAGGACATGCTGGACAAGATGCTCGCCGCCACGTCCCAGTTGACCGTCGAGGTTCATCAGGGCGAAAGCGGCAAGGCGCATGTGTCGCTGGCCCAGCGTTTCGACCACTTCATGCAGCAGATCACCGCCCTGGTGGATGGTGTGGTGCGGGACACTCATGGCCTGCGCGAACTGGGCCAGGACCTGGCGAAAACCAGCCAGACCCTTGAGCAGGGCGCCCAGCACCAGTTGACGGAAATCACTCAGATGACCGGTTCCATGCAGCGCATGGGCGATGCCATGGGCGACATCGCCGTGCACGTCGAGCAGGCGGTCGAGCGTGCCGGGCAGGCCAGCGTGCAAATCAGCCGCGGCCAGCAAAGCGTCGATCGCGCCCAGGCGGAAATCACTCAACTGGCGTCACGCATCAACGGCACCAACGAAACCGTGCAACGGCTGGCGGGGCAGGCGGAACAGATCGGCAACGTGCTGGAAGTGATCGGCAGCATCGCCGCCCAGACCAACCTGCTGGCCCTCAACGCCGCCATCGAGGCCGCCCGCGCCGGCGAGCAGGGCCGCGGTTTCGCCGTGGTCGCCGATGAGGTGCGCAACCTGGCCCAGCGCACCGCGCTGTCCACCCAGGAAATCAAGACCATCATCGAAGCCCTGCAACAGGGCAGCCGCCAGGCCGCCGAAGCCATGCACGACAGCCGCGAAGGCGCCCAGCGTTGCGTCGAAGACAGCCGCCAGGCCTCCGCGATGTTCCAGGCCGTCGGCGCCGACATCTCCCATATCGACCAACTCAACGGCCGCATCGTCAGCACCACCCGCGAACAATCCAGCGCCAGCCTCGACATCGTCGGCCGCCTGCACTCGGTCCAGGCCATCGCCCAGAACACCGCCGACGACATGGGCAACCTGGCCCTGAGCAGCCAGCGCCTGCCACCGATCGCGATCCGCCTGGAGGCGTTGGGGCAGACGTTTCACAAGTAACGGGGGAGTGGCGCCTGCTTGCCGATAAGTCGCGGGCGCCATCACTGCTGCCAGTTCGTAGGCCCTGGTCGGAATCTGGACTACAGGTTATTCAGACCGGTCGACGTCAATCTCAGAGTTCTCCAAGTTTCCAAGGGCGAGCCGTTTCGCCAACTTGAGATATCGACAACCTGAGTGTCGTTACCCCGAAACATCACATCGACATTCACCGAAAAGGATGACGTTTATCAATGAAGAACAGCATCACTGACTTTACCGAAGACGAATTTGTCAGCTATCTGAAAGAACTGCTCGCTGCTAACAAGACCTCAACCGACGATGTTCTTGACGATCTTCTAGAAGAGTTCTGCGAGATTACCGGTCACCCAGACGGCACCGATTTGATTTACTACCCGGAGGACGGTTCAAAGGGAACCGCTGAAGACATCACGCGAGTTGTGAAGGCGTGGCGTACGGCGAATGGGCTACCGGGATTCAAACGGTGATGATCAAAGGCGAGGGCGAGCTTCTGATATCACGTTCATCAAAAGTGAGATCTCCAAAAGCATCGCTCAAGGTTAGCTGCCATGTCTTTAGATAAGACCCGGCTTGAGCACTACACAGAGTGTGAGTTCCTACAGCTGATCAATGAGTTCTTCAGTGAAACCAATGATCTGGAAGGGGCTCAGCTCGAAAATTATCTGAGTACGCTGGCCGATCATTTTGAGAAAGTCACCGGGCATCCGGCGGGTTATGGACTCATTTACTACCCGGATCAAAACGGTATTGAAGACAGTCCTGAGGCGGTCTTGAGTGAGGTGAAAGCGTGGCGGGCCGCGAATGGTTTGCCGGGCTTCAAGGCGTGATGCCCCACCTTGTTGAGCACCAAACAGAACCGATAAAAAGCCCCGCCCATGCGGGGCTTTTTCATGGCCGGGAACGGGTCAGCCGGGAGGCAGGCTGGCGCGTATCTGGCTGACGCGTTGTTTCACTTCTTTCCAGGGGGCCTGGCCCGCCAGGTTCTGGCGCAGGAAGGTCAGCAGGTCGACGATCTGTTGGTCGTCGAGGCTGTGGCGGAAGGCGGGCATGTAGCCCAGTTCCGGGTTGGCCGGTTGGGCGATGCCTTCGAGGATCACGCGGATGGCGTTGTCGGGGCGGTCGGCGTAGAGGTTGCTGTTGAGGGCCAGGGAGGGGCGCACGCCGGTCAGGGTCGGGCCTTTTTCCTGGGCGTGACAGGCCATGCAGGCCCCCGAGAACAGGCGGGCGCCGGGGGAGCCGAGGGGCTCGGTGCGTTGCTCGGCCTGGTGGTTCAGGCTGTCGGCGCTGGCTGGTGCGGCGCTGGCCGGTTGCAGGCTGGACAGGTAATGGGCGATGGCTTGCAGGTCGGCCTCCGGCAGTTGCGCCAGGCCTTCGTGGATCACCGGCGCCATGGGGCCGGCGGCGACGCCGTGGCGCGGGCTGTAGCCGTGGCGCAGGAAGTCCAGCAGGTCCTGTTCGGTCCAGGCCAGCGGAGCCTTGCCGCCGGCCAGGGCATGGGCGCTCCAGTCCTCGGCAACGCCGCCGCTCAGGTGGCGCCGGCCGCCGCGTTCGCCAAACAGCGGGTCGCGGGGCGAGTGGCAGGCGCTGCAGTGTCCCAGGCCTTCGCTCAGGTAGGCGCCCCGGTTCCACTGGGCGCTGCGCTCGGGGTTGTCGAGCATGGCGCCGGGCCTGAGGTAGAGCCAGTTCCAGGCAAGGATGCCCGGGCGGATATTGAAGGGAAAATGCAGGTCGGTCTGCGGTGGCTGGTGGCGGACCGGCGGCTGGCTCATCAGGTAGGCGTAGAGCGCCTTGAGGTCCTCGTCGCGGGTCTTGGTGAAGGCGGTGTAGGGAAACGCCGGGTACAGGTAACGCCCGCTGCGGTCGATGCCGTGGCGCATGGCGCGCTCGAAGGCCGGATAGGACCAGCTGCCGATCCCGGTCTCCGGATCGGGGGTGATGTTAGTGCTGTACAAGGTACCGAACGGGATGCGCATGGCCAGGCCGCCGGCGTTGCGCGCCCCGCCCGGCGCGGTATGGCAGACCGCGCAATCGCCCAGGGCCGCGAGTTGCTCGCCCTTGGCGATTTGCGCATGGCTGAAGTATTGGATGTCGTGATTGTCCAGCGGCGCGATCGCCGGCTGCCAGCTGAGGAACACGCCCGCGGTGACGGCCAGGCTCAAGGCGGCCAGGCTCCAGCCGGCGATGGTCTTGAATGTGCTCATGGGCGAGCCTCCTGGCCAAGGCGGTCAGTGTCGGGAGCTCGCTGCAAGGCTTGCAACACCCTCTCCGGGGTGAAGGGCACTTGCCGCAGGCGCACGCCGACCGCGTCGAAAATCGCATTGGCGATGGCTGCGGCGCTGGGCACCGAGGCCGACTCGCCGGCGCCCATGGACGGTTGTTCCGGGCGGTCCAGCAGTTGCACATCCACTTCCGGTAGTTCGTCGAAGCGCAGGATCGGATAACCGCCCCATTCCAGGGAGGTGCTGCCGCGGCGGTCGAAGCCGACGTATTCCTTGAGCACCCGGCTGCACGACTGGACGATATTGCCGTGCACCTGATGCCGGACCCCGGCCGGGTTGACCATGCGCCCGCAGTCGTGGCTGACGAAGATCTTGTCCAGGCGGATCTGCCCGGTGCGCCGGTTGACGCTCAGGTCGCAGACCCAGGCGGCCCAGGCGGCGCCGAAGCCGGGGAACTTGCTGTGGAAATAACGGGCATAGGCAAAACCCCGGCCCTTGACCCATTCCTGCGACGGCGGCGCCGGGTGGCGGTGAGCGCTGCCGTCCTGCCAGTCGGCCTGCTTTTTCAGCGCCTCGATCAGCGCCAGGGCGCGCGGGTCGTCCAGGTAGCGCAGGCGGAAGGCGATCGGGTCCTGCTGGGCGATGTAGGCCAGTTCGTCGATCCAGGATTCGTGGGCGAACACATTGGGTAGCGCCGATACCCCGCGCATCCACGAGGCGCGGACGATCGGCGCGGCGTCCTGGCAGACGATGCGCATCTGCGGGAAACGGTATTGCGGGATCGCCGTGCGGTCGCCCATCTGCTGGATGTCGGGGCGGTTGGCGACGGTGCCGGTGAGCAACAGCGCCAGGGTCCGGGCGTTGTTCGAGGGGTAGCAGGTCTTCAATTCGTAGGCGGCCACTTCGCGTTTGCCGTCGAGGCCACCGCGGACCTGCATCAGTTGCGCGGTGCCCTTGGGTTCCCAGCCGGCCTCCTGCTCGCGCATCAGTTGCACCCTTACCGGCCGCCCGACCGCCTGGGACAGCAGGGCGGCGTCGGCGGCCACATCGTCGGCGCAGTTGCGTCCGTAACAGCCGGAGGCCTCCATGCGGTTGACCTGCACCTGTTGCGGCGTGCGCCCCAGCAGCAGGGCGATGTCCTTGCGCAGGTCGTGGGGGTTCTGGCTGCCGGTCCAGACCTCGGCCCGCTCGGCATCGACCATCGCCACCGCGCAGGACGGGCCGATGGAGGCATGCAGGTGATAGGGCCAGACATAGTCGACATTGAGCGGGCTGTTGAGCTTGCCCAGGCGGCTGTCGAAACCAGGATCGTCGCGCAGCACGCGGTCCTGCTTGGGGTGGGCCAGGAGCGTTTCACGCAGGATGTCCGGCCGCAGATCGGGCAGCGCGTCCCAGGGTTTCCACTGGACCTTGAGCTGGCGCATGGCGTCGATGGCCTGCTCCTCGCGCTCGGCGACTATGCCGACAAAGTCACCGATCACCACCAGTTTGACGATGCCCGGCAGGTGCGCGATGGACGTCTCATCCACCGCGATCAACGCGTGGCCCAAGGGCGCGCTGGCATCGGCGCCGGGGTAGGGCGGGCGCACCACGCGACCATGGAGCATGCCGTCCAGGCGCAGGTCGTGGACATAGGTCAGCTGGCCGCTGACCTTGGCCGGGATGTCCACTCGCGGGGTGGACTGGCCGACATAACGACCGGCGCCGACGGCCTTGAGTTCGACGCGCGGGTCCAGGGGCAGGTGCAGGTCCTGCCCGCGGGCCAGTTCGGCGTAGCTCAGGCGCCGTGTGGGGCGAGCGCTGGCGTAGATCTGCCCTCGTTCAACCTGCAACCCGGCAATCGGCTGGTCGAGGATTTCCGCTGCGCCTTCCAGCAGCCAGCGGCGCAACTGCGCGGCGGCCTGGCGCAGGGGCAGGGCGCTGACCTGCAGGGTCGCGCTGGCGATGGTCGGGCCCTGGTCCGGGGTGCTGGCGGTGTCGCCGAGAATCATCTGTACCTGCTCGAAGTCGACATCCAGTTCGTCGGCAACGAACTGCGCTAGCGCGGTGCGCACCCCGGTGCCGAGATCGACATGACCGCAGAACGCGGTCACGCGGCCGTCGGCACCCAGGGCGATAAAACTGTCGACATGGTCCGGCGTCGGGTCCGCTGGCAGCGCCGCCGGGTTCTTGGTGTCGGCCGTGGCCAGCAGCGGTTTGGGCAGCAGGGAGCTGATCATGATCAGGCCGCCGGCCTGGAGCAGGCGGCGACGGGTCAACGGCAGGTCGTTCATGGCCGACCCCGCTCTGCCAGCAGTTGGCGAGCCCTGGCCGCGGCTTGCAGGATCTCGAAGTGCGCGCCACAGCGGCAGAGGTTGTAGGCCAGCTCGTTCTTGATCCGTTGCTCGTCGGCCTCGGGTTCGCGCTCGAACAGCGCCACCAGGGTCATGATCATGCCGTTGCTGCAATAGCCGCATTGCGCAGCCTGCTCATCGATAAACGCCTGCTGCACCGGGTGCAGGCGCTCTTCCTGCTTCAGGCCTTCCAGGGTGGAGACCTGTTTGCCCTGCACGCTGGACAGCGGCAGGGTGCAGGAGCGGGCGGCGACACCGTCCACCAGCACCGTGCAGGCGCCGCATTGCCCCAGGCCGCAGCCGTACTTGGGGCCATTGAGGCCGAAGTCGTTGCGCAGGGCATACAGCAATGGGGTATTCGGCGGCAGCTGATCCAGTAAAAGGCGGCGGCCGTTGAGGATAAAAGTCATGGCAGCTTGGGTCCTGTGAGTGAGTGGCGTGACGCGTGGAAAACGCGACAGCGGTCAGGGCAGGTGTGAGCCGGCAACGCGTCCCGTTCAGGGACTGGACAACAAGGTTGGGCTCAGGTGCTGGGCAGATTGGCGGGGGCGAAGCATGCGGGGTTTGAGGTGGCTCGATAAATAAGACGATTCTGGTTTTTTGTAGGCCAAAGCCATGGGGCGATTCGGTTTTATCTGAGGAAACTCCTGAGAAAATGATGGCTACTAGCCATAATTGTCGCTTGTGACAGCCTTGGGCACGGCGTAGGATGCGCGCCCTGATCAGCCTGGCTGAACCGTTTTACCCGAAAGCGACATGGATTGTTATGACTCACTCCCCCCGTTTTTTCTCGCCCTTGCTCATTCTTGCACTGGTGACGCTGCCGGCTTTCGCCGATCCAGGCGCCCAGCGCGCCGAGCTGCTGCAGGTTTACCGCCAGGCCGTCGAGCATGACGCCCAGCTGTCCGCGGCGCGCCACGAGTACCAGGCCCAGCGCGAAAGCGTCCCCCAGGCCCGGGCCGGGTTACTGCCCACACTCAATGCAGGCAGCACTGTGGAGTCGGTGCGTCTGGAGCGGGATGAACCGGGTCTGACCCGCACCCGCAGTACCACAGTATTCCAGGCCAATCTCAACCAGCCGCTGTTTCGCGCCGATCGCTGGTTTCAACTGGAAGCCGCCCATGCCAGCACCGCCCAGGCCGAACTTGAATTGGGCGCGAAGGAGCAGGGGCTGGTGCTGACCACGGCCCAGGCCTATTTCGAAACCTTGCGCGCCCTGGACCTGCTCGCCGCTTCCAAGGCTGAGGAAGCGGCGCTCAAGCGTCAGCAGCAACAGGCCCAGGCCCGCCTGGAGAATGGCGCCTCGAGCATCACCGATGTGCTCGACGCCCAGGCCGCCCATGACAACGCCGGCGCCAACCGCAAACTCGCCGAGCGCAAGGTCGACGATGCCTTCGAGGCCTTGTCCCGCTTGACCCGCCAGGACTATTCGACGATCGAGGGGATTCAGCATCAACTGCCGGTGGAACTGCCGGTGCCCAACGATGCCAACGAATGGGTCAGCCGCGCGGTGCGCCAGAACCTGGCGTTGCAGGCCAGCAGCTACGCGGTGATTGCCGCCGAACAGACCAATCGCCAGCGCAAGGCCGGTTATGCGCCGACCGTCGATGCGGTGGCGTCCTGGCGCAAAGGTGAAAACGACAGCTTCGGCTACAGCAACCCCACCGACTTCGGGCGGGATGGCTATCGAGGCAATGTCACGCAAAGCAGCATCGGCCTGGAGCTGAATATTCCGCTGTACTCCGGCGGCATGACCCGTTCCCAGGTGCGCGAAGCAACCGAGCGGCTGGCCCAGAGTGAAGACGAGCGCGAGGACCGCCGCCGCGAAGTGGTGCAGAACACGCGCAATTTCTACCGCGCGGTGAATTCCGATATCGAGCAGGTCATTGCCCGCCGGCAGACGATTCGTTCCGGCCAGGCTTCGGTCAAGGCCAACCAGGTCGGGCGGGACCTGGGCTCGCGTAACACCGCGGATGTGCTCAATGCCCAGCGCCAGCTGTACAGCGCGGTGCGTGAGTACAACAACGCGCGCTACGACTACATCATCGACACCCTCAAGCTCAAGCAGGCGGCGGGAACCCTGAGCCCGAAAGACCTGAGCGACCTGGCGATGTACCTGACGAAAGACTACGACGCCGATCGGGATTTCCTGCCACCGCAGGAGCGCAAGGCGCTCTGACGGGCGATTCATACAAAAGAGTGAAATAAATCTCAATCAATGATGTCGTATTGATACTAATTGTTTCATGTTTGATATAACATCTTGAAATATTAGGACTTTACGGCCGCACGCGGCATGCATGGAAGCTTATGAGCGAACAAGGAAGGGGCGCCGAGTCGCCCGCGCCAGACACGGGCCTGGTCTGTCTGGTGATGCTGGCCCGGTTTCATTCGGTAGCGGCATCCGCCGAGCAACTGGCCCACGAATTCGCTCCAGAGAACCAGCCGTTCACCCAGCGCGAACTGCTGCTCGCCGCCCGCAAGCTGGGGCTCAAGGCCAAGTCGGTCAACACTTCCATCTCCCGCCTGGAGCGCACGCCATTGCCGGCGATCGCGGCCGATGGCGACGGCACATTCTTCATCATTGCCAAGCTCGACCAAGGCCAGGCGCTGATCCAGGACCCGCGTTCGGACCGGCCTGAGGTCATCTCCTTCGAGGCCCTGGCCGCGCGCTGGACCGGCGAGCTGGTGCTGCTGCGTTCCGAGGCCGGGTTGCCGGGGGAAACCTCGCGGTTCGATTTCACCTGGTTCATTCCCGCCATCGTCAAATACCGCAAGCTGCTCGGCGAAGTGCTGCTGGTGTCCTTTGCCCTGCAGCTGTTTGCCCTGGTGACGCCGTTGTTTTTCCAGGTGGTGATGGACAAGGTGCTGGTGCACCACGGGCTGACCACCCTGGATGTCATCGCCGCGGGGTTGCTGGGCATCATGCTGTTCGAATCGGCCTTGAGCGGTTTGCGCAGCTACGTGTTCGCCCATACCGCCAGCCGGATCGACGTGGAGCTGGGTTCGCGCTTGTTCCGTCATCTGATCAACCTGCCGCTGGCGTATTTCCAGGCACGCCGGGTCGGCGATTCGGTGGCCAGGGTGCGCGAGCTGGAAAACATCCGCAGCTTCCTCACCGGCAACGCCATTACCTTGTTGCTGGACGTGCTGTTCTCACTGGTGTTCATCCTGGTGATGTTCTACTACAGCGGCTGGCTGACCCTGGTGGTGCTGTTGTCGCTGCCCCTGTACGTGCTGGTCTCGCTGTTTGTCACCCCGCTGTTGCGCGCCCGCTTGCAGGACAGTTTCACCCGCGGTGCGGAGAACCAGGCGTTCCTGGTGGAGACGGTAAACGGCATCGACACAGTGAAATCCATGGCCGTCGAGCCCCAGGCGATCCGCAAGTGGGACAACCAGATGGCCGCTTATGTCGCGGCCGGGTTCAAGACCCAGACCTTGTCCACCATCGCCAACGAGAGCGTGTCGCTGATCGGCAAGCTGGTTACCGTAGCGACCCTCTGGCTGGGCGCGCGGCTGGTGATCGACGGGCAGCTTTCGGTGGGCGAACTGATCGCCTTCAACATGCTGGCCGGCCGGGTCAGCGGCCCGATCATGCGCCTGGCGCAGTTGTGGACGAGCTTCCAGCAGACCGGCGTTTCCGTGCAGCGCCTGGGCGATATCCTCAACACCCGCACCGAGCTGTCCCAGGCCACCCGCAGCGCCTTGCCGCCCCTCAGGGGGCAGATCGAATTCGACCAGGTGCATTTCCGTTATCGCGCCGACGGTTCGGAGATCCTGCGCGGGATCAACCTGCAGATCGCCGCCGGCGAAGTGATTGGCGTGGTGGGGCGTTCCGGTTCGGGTAAAAGCACGCTGACCCGCCTGCTCCAACGCCTGTACGTGCCCGAGCGTGGGCGGGTGCTGGTGGATGGCATGGACCTGGCGCTGGCTGACGTTTCCTCCCTGCGCCGGCAGATCGGCGTGGTGTTGCAGGACAATATGCTGTTCAACCGCAGCATCCGGGAAAACATCGCCCTGAGCGATCCGGGCGTGCCGCTGGAAACAGTCATGCATGCCGCCAGCATGGCCGGGGCCCACGAATTCATCCTGGAGCTGCCCGAAGGCTACGACACCATGGTCGGGGAGCATGGCACCTCGTTGTCCGGCGGCCAGCGGCAACGCATCGCTATCGCCCGGGCCCTGATCGGCAACCCGCGGATCCTGATTTTCGACGAGGCCACCAGTGCGCTGGACTACGAGTCCGAACGGATCATCCAGCAGAACATGCAAAGCATCTGCGCCGGGCGCACGGTGATCATCATCGCTCACCGCTTGTCGGCGGTACGCGATGCCAATCGCATCCTGGTGGTCGACCGCGGGCAGATCGTCGAGCAGGGCAACCATGCCGAACTGCTGGCGCACCAGGCCGGCCACTATTCGCGCCTGCACCGTATGCAGCAGGGCTGAGCGCCGCCCGATTCACAGGTTATTTGTCCAGCCCGGGCCCTCGCCGCAGGGGGCGGGGCTGGATGCCATCCGGATTCAAGGACCGATTGCCCATGAGCGCCACTCCTTCGTTATTGCAGCGCTACCGCGACGCCTGGCAACAGGCCTGGCGCCAGCGCAAAAGCATGGACAGCGTGCAGCGCCTGCCCCATGAGGCGCAGTTCCTGCCCGCTGCCCTGGAGCTGCAGGACACCCCCGTGCACCCGGCGCCGCGGATCTTTGTCTGGAGCATCCTGGGCTTTGCCGTGCTGGCCTTGCTCTGGGCCTTTATCGGCAAGATCGAAGTGGTGGCGGTCGCGCCGGGCAAGATAGTGCCCAATGGCAAGACCAAGCTGATTCAGTCCAGCGAAACCGCGGTGGTCAGGGCGATCCATGTCAGTGACGGCCAGGCGGTGAAAGTCGGCGAGCTGCTGGTGGAACTCGACCCGACGGCAGCGGATGCCGACGTCAGGCGGATTCAGAGCGAGCTGCTGGCGGCCCGGGTCGACAGCGCCCGTGGCGCGGCGATGCTCGACGCGATCAATCAGCAACAGCCGCCGGCATCGCTGATCGGCGCGATTGCCAATGCCAACCCGGAGCAGGTGCTCAGCGCCCAGCGCTGGTTGCAGGGGCAGTATCAGGAGTACCGCAGCAACCTGGAGCTGGTGGACGCGGAAATCCTCCAGCGCAGCGCCGAAATCCAGTCCGCCCAGGCCCAGGTGGCCAGCCTGCGGCAAACCGTGCCGATCGCCACGCAATTGGCTGAGGACTACCGGCGGCTGCTGGAGCAACAGTACGTGGCGCGCCACGAGTACCTGGAAAAGGAACAGGCGCGCCTCGACCTGCTGCGCCAGCTGAGCGTGCAGCAGGCCAGTGTCTTGCAGTCCACCGCCGCCCAGGCTGAGGCGCGGCGCCGACGCGAAGGCGTGGTCGCGCAGAACCGCCGGGCCATGCTCGACCTGCAGCAGGAAGCCAATCAGAAGGCTGCGAGCCTGGTCCAGGAACTGGCCAAGGCCCGTTACCAGGAAACCCTGACCAGCCTCAAGGCCCCGGTGGACGGCACCGTGCAACAACTGGCGATCCATACCGTCGGCGGCGTAGTCACCCCGGCCCAGCCGCTGATGGTCATAGTGCCCGCGGATCAGCCGGTCGAAGTGGAAGCGATGCTGGAAAACAAGGACGTGGGCTTCGTCCGCGCCGGCCAGCCGGTCACGGTGAAAGTGGAAACCTTCACCTTCACCAAATACGGCACCGTCGACGGCGAAGTGCTCAGCGTCTCGAACGACGCCATCGAGGACGAAAAACGCGGGCTGATCTACAGCAGCCGCATTCGCCTGAAGTCCGATCACCTGTTGGTCAACGGCCAGCGCGTGGCGCTATCGCCGGGCATGTCGATCACCGCGGAAGTGAAGACCGACCAGCGCCGGGTGATCGACTACTTCCTGAGCCCGTTGCAACAGCATGTGGATGAGAGTTTGCGAGAGCGCTAGGGCTGTTATCGCTAGACATCAATGATTCTTTCAGTGGGTGGGGAGTAAGCAGTATGGCCAGTTCTATAAGCCGAAGCCTGTATTGGCTCGGTGCGGCAGCGGCAGTTGCGCTGCTTCTGTACTACTTGCTGCCCACCACGCAGGACAGTCCCTATATGAAGCTTCATTCAACCGGGGATGGCAGTGTTTTTACCGGGTGTGAGTTTTCACCCATCAAGCAGGACCTGCCTGCTTTTCGACTCTCCATGAGCCCGCAGGCCTGTCGCCTGGTGCGTTATGACGGCAGCAGCGGTATTGAATTCACCCTCGAGTATCCAACGGCAGAGGTGGTCAGCGACGACGCCAAGGGCAGTTGTTACCCGATAGCCTTGTTTATCGAACGCATTTCCATGGAAGGCTTCGACGCCGACAGGCACCTGCGCGGGAAGAACCCCGTGGCGCTGGCGGACGGGATCGAGGGTTATGAGGTCGGTGGTTTTCAGGAGCGCAAGTTCACAGGGAAAGACGGTGTCTCGGTGTATGTCTCGGACTACGTGGCGACGGTCCGGGCGAACCGCCTGTATGGCAGCGGATTATGGGTTTTCTACCAATACCCAAAGGAACTTACGGATGTAAGGGCAGTAGATGATTTTGTTCTCGATGCCCTCGGTAATGTATTGGCTGAATAAGGAGATGGTGTGTGGAATTGATGGCGTTTAATGACCACCAGCTACAAGGGGCTTCGCGCTTTTTGGATAAAAAATATTATTCGGTTGGCAAGGTTCTTAATGTTGCTTCAAGGATCGAGGTCTGGCGCAAGTTCTTGATTTTTTTCAGTTGTATCTGGCTGGCGGCATGCTCTGCACCGGTATGGGTGGTCAAACCCATTGATATTTCACGGGCCGAACAAAGAGTCACAGCAGATTTTGTAGTCAGCAAGTTGGCTGACTATAGATTCGCTTTGCTATTTGTTCAGGGAAACACCCTGGACGAAATAATCAGCCGGGAAGAAATCTTGGGCACCAGCCACAAGGAAGGTGTCGCGATTCCTCTGCATCTGCGGGTCTTGAAAGATGGAACGCCGGTGTTTGACGGGAACATAGTGACCACGCGTATCTACTGGGGGCAGACGTTCGATTATCAGGGGCAGCGAATCAACACGGCGGTGCGTTTGATCAAGACATTGGAATTGTCGCCTGGGAAATATTCGGTCGAAGTCGGCACTCTTGGGGAAGTACAGGAATTTCGCAGTATCGAGAGCTACGTAGAGTTTAGTTATTACAATCCCAAGCATTGAAGCGTTTTTGTAAGCTGGTAACGCACTGAAGGGACAGATTTGTTTTTAGGTGGATCCAGCTCTAAAAAATAGATCTATCCCCGTTGACTAATTATTAAGGGATCAGGAGATGTTATCGATAATCCACTTTCAACGCAGTTTGCTGATCGCTGCAATCCTGTTGTTTTCTGCTTCGGTTACTGCGTCCTGCAGGTTTGAGGGGGGAAGGGATGGTCGTCACTCATATGAGCTGAATCTTCCTGAGTCCGAATGTCGCTGGGTGGACAATGGGGGCGGTGAAGTCATGACGCTTTCAATCGAGTACCCCAGCATGAAAGTCGTAAAGCCGCGAGCAGGGAACTCAGTTATCACGATTCGAATGTTCCCGGTTTTACGACCCTCTTTTCGGGAAGGGGCATTTTTAGAAGGGGTGAAACCGTTCAAGGTTGTTGAGGGAGTCGAATTCTACGACTACGGGGGATTTATTACTCGCACATTTGACGGAGGTGAAGGCGAGACTGTATTTGCCACTGATCATGAGCGCTTCTGGCTGGCTAAGCGTTTGTTTAAAGATTTGCGGGTGTCTTATCAGTATGCGCGTAACTATGAAGACATAAAGCTTATGGATAGGTTTGTAATGAGTTTTCTTGAGCAGGTAATAGTTAGGTAAGGGTTTAGGGATGAATGTTGTTAACTTTAGTTCGGATGAGCTGGTAAAATTGCGGCAATTGCAGCAGCAGAAAAATTATCCTGCTGTGTACGGATATATGCATGAGATTGTGACTCGAGAGATAAAGAGTTCGCAGGATCCCGCAGCCCTCGCGGAAATGAAGTCCATTGCCACATGGCTGGATGCAGCTAAGTCGATCAACTCGAACGACCGAACCTTTCAAAGCGATGTGGTTCGCGGCTCCATGAAATTTGCAGTGGCGACGACAGGGCGACTCTTAACGGATGCCGACTTCCAAAAGGCCTCGGACGGATTGGCACTTGAAGTGTCTGCGCATGTGCTGAGTGCCAAAGGAATGCCGCCGATCCAGCAGATTATTAACGCAGACGTCAATTCAGCTGTGCAGGGGCTGGATCTGAACCGCTGGAACTGGGCGGGGACTATTGGCGACGTTCTTTGGCCAATGTTTGGCGGGCTGGGGCATGATTATGTGCAGATAACCGGCGACTCCAAGGCCGAATACAGCAAGCATCTTGTTATCGCTGTTCTGCAGAACTCTGCAGGTATCAACCGTTTTCTGGATAGGGATACGCCACTCGATTCTTATCCGAAATGGAAGTTAGCCCGCGAAATGGGCAAGTTGCTTCCAGATGTTCTTTACCGTCTTTTTGAGGGGACGGGGGACGCGCCTGTCAGTGTGCCTGTAAATCCGACACCCACAGACCTGATTCATATTGATATCAACCCTTCCCCCCAACCCCAACAGCATATCCAGGGCGAAAGCAAAGCCCAGCAGGACGTCGCCAACGGCTTCATTCAAAACTCGGCGACCAACAGCATCTTTGCCGTCGGCGGCATTCTCAGCAAAACCGATTTCACCTCGACCCAGATGGCCAGCCTGGCCTCGGGCGGTATTCGCCCCGGGGAGATGCAGCTCGACCCCAACGCGCGGCCCAACACCTACCTGTCGAACTTCTACCAGACTCCGGACAGCAGCAAGCCGGACTTCAGCCTGCGCAATGCCGTGACCCTGAACGGCCTGTCGGCCATGACCACCTTCAACACCTACGTTGACCCGCTGTTGCTGGACCTGACCGGCAACGGCGTGCACATGACCGATATCCGTGACGGCGTGTTGTTCGACACCGACCACAGCGGCACGCTCAAGCGCAGCGGCTGGGCGGATCGCAGCACCGGCATGCTGGTGATCGACGATGGCAGCGGCCAGATCAAGGACGTCAGCCAGATGTTCTCCGAGTACTACGGCGGCAAGGCCGGGGTGAACGGTGCGGCGGGCGAGACGAAGTTCAAGGACGGTTTCGCCGCGCTGGCCAGCGAGGATGCGAACAAGGATGGCGTGATCGACCAGCGCGATCCGATCTGGAGCAAGCTGCGGGTCTGGGTCGACGGCACCCATGACGCGAAAGTCGATGCCGGCGAACTCAAGACCCTGGCCGAGCTGGGCATCACCCAGATCAACGTGCGGGCGGCGGCCTCCACTCAAACCGAAGTGCGTGACGGCAACCGGGTGCTCGCCACCGGTTCGTTCACCATCAATGGCAAGAGCCAGGAAGCGCTGGCGGTGGATTTCCTCGGTGACCCGGTCAGCAACACCCTGACTGCCCAGGGCGCGGGTACCAAGGTGACCTCGACCACCAATGGCATCACCACCACCGCCTATGCCAGCCAGAGCACCACCGGCGAAACCCTGGACGCGGCGCAGCTGGGTGTGGGCAACTTGTATGGCGGCAGCGGCAACGACACGCTGATTGCCGCGCCGGCCGGTGGCTGGCTGGTGGGTGGCGGCGGCAGCAACACCTATGTCGGTGGCAAGGGCGACGACGTCTTTGTGATCAGCGCCTCGGACGATCCGAAAAATATCCACGGCAATGGCGGCCACGACACGGCGATCGTCGTAGGCGACAAAGGCGTGGTGCTGAACATGGCCCAGGCCGGCCTGACCATTGCCCAGGGCGGCAGCGGCAACGACACGATCATGAGCGGCGGCAGCGGCAGCGCCTTCATCAAGGGCGGCTCCGGCAATTCGACCCTGGTGGGCGGGGCGGGTAGCGACGTGCTGGTCGGCGGCAGCGGCCACAACACCATCATCGGCGGCAGCGGCAAGGCGGTGATCTACGCCGGGCCCCAAGGCGACGTGATCTACGCCGCCGAAGGCGGCAGCATCATTCACGCCGGTGGCGGCGCCGACCGGATTTTCGGCGGTGCCGGCAATGACGTGATCGAAGTCGGCCATGGCAACGCGACCATCGACGGCGACGGCGGGATCAACCTGGTGACGCTGCATGGCAACCATGGCGACTACCGCATCACCCGCACCGCCAGCGGCTATGAAGTGGCCGACAAGGTCGCCGGGCGCGACGGCACGGTGACCCTGAAAAACATCCAGAAGCTGAATTTCTCGGATATCTCGGCGGTCGATCTGCAGACCCCCAACGCCATGCCGGTGGCCGACGTGCTGACCCTCGACAAGGACGGCAAGGCCTTCAACCGGACCCAGGCCCACCTGATTTCCGCGCAAAGCCTGCTGGCCAACGATCAACACCTCAACAGCCAGGGCGCGCTGCGCATCGCCAATGTCGGCGACGCGGTCGGCGGCACCGTCAGCCTCACGGCCCAGGGCGACGTGCTCTTTACCCCGGATGCGCGCTACACCGGCCTGCTCAGTTTCAAGTACGGCGTGGTCGATGCCGCCGGCAACCTGTCGGCCTCGGTGGTGGACCTGAGCAGCGGGCAGACCGCGCCGATGCGCGCCGGGGTGACCTTGCTGACCCCGGAAGTGCCGCTGGACCCATTGGCGGCCCAGGAGTGGTACCTGAGCGACACCAACGTGCTGCCGGTCTGGCAGGACTACACCGGCAAGGGCGTGCGCATCGGCCAGTTCGAGCCGGGCGGCCAGTTCGCCACCGCGCCCGAGATCTTCGATATCGCCCACCCGGACCTGGCCGCCAACGTCGATAAGGCCTGGCTGCAGACCCAACGGAGCAACGGCAGCTTGCCGGGCCTGGTGTCCAACCACGCCACCATGGTGGCGGGCGTGATGGTCGCCGCCAAGAATGGCTCGGGCGGGGTAGGGGTGGCCTACGGCGCGACGCTGGGTGGCTACTACCTGGCCAACAGCGGCGCCGACCTGGCGGGGCTGGGGCATATGGTCAGCTTCGACATCGCCAACAACAGCTGGGGCTTCACCAACGATTTCGCCCTCAGCAGCTTCCAGGACGGTTTCGTCAACACCGCCACGGCGCTGAGCATGAATGCCCAGTACGCCGCGAGTAACGGTCGTGGCGGCCTGGGTACCATCATTGTCGCGGCCGGCGGCAACAGCCGCGCAACCGGCGGCAATGCCCAGGGCTCCTTGACCAACAACAACCGCTTCTCGGTGGAGGTCGGTGCGATCAATGCCCAGGGCGACTTGTCGACCCTGCAGATCGGCTCCTCGCCGTTCTCCAATCCTGGCGCCAGCCTGCTGGTGTCGGCGCCGGGCAGCAACGTGGTGTCCACCAGCCATATGCTGGAAACCGATCGTGGCTCGACCTTCGGCAACGATTACACCAGCATGCAGGGCACCAGCTTTGCCGCGCCGATCGTCTCCGGCATCGTGGCGCTGATGCTCGAGGCCAACCCGAACCTGGGCTATCGCGACGTGCAGCAGATCCTCGCGCTGTCGGCGCGCAAGATCAACGACCCGTCCACCCAATGGAGCGACAACGCCGCCCACGGCTGGAACGGCGGCGGTATGCACACCAGCAACGACTACGGTTTCGGTGAAGTCGACGCGCGGGCCGCGGTGCGCCTGGCCGAAGCCTGGATGACCCAGAGCACCGGCGCCAACGAGTATGTCTACAGCGCCTCCAGCGGCGCCCTGGGCAAGAGCCTGGCGGCGGGGGGCACGCTGAGTTCGTCGATCGCCATGAATGCCGGCCTCAATGTGGAACACGTCGAGATCGATTTCGACGCCCAGGTGGGCCGCCTTGGCGACCTGACGCTCAAGCTGATCTCGCCCGACGGCACCCAGAGCATCCTGCTCAACCGCCAGGGCAAGGTGCCGGACGGCATGCCCGGCGCGAGTGCCAGCGATGTCGGCAGCACGCAGTCGGGAGCGTTCAAATACACTTTCATGACCACCCATGACTTCGGCGAGCGCTCGGCGGGCAACTGGACCTTGCAGGTAAGCGATGCGGCTTCCGGCCTGCCGGTCACGCTCAATGCCTGGTCGCTGCGTTTGTACGGCAGCAAGAGCACCCCGGACGACACCTATTTCTACACCGATGAATACCTCAAGTCGGTGGTCGGGCATGCCAACCGCGCGGTCCTGGACGACGCGGTCAATGGTGTCGCGGGCGGGCGCAATACCCTCAACGCGGCAGCCGTTTCCGGGGACACCTCGGTCAACCTGTTGACCGGTGTCGCCAGCATTGGCGGCGCGGCGTTGACGGTGAAAAATCCAGCGAGCATTCAGAACATCGTCACCGGCGACGGCAACGATGTGCTGGTCGCTGGCAAGGCCGATGCCTTGCTCGACGGCGGGCGTGGCAACAACAGCCTGACGGGCGGGGCGGGCAAGGACTTCTTCGTGGTCCACCGCCGGGAGGGTGGCAGCGATGTCATCAGCAACTTCGAGGCTGCCCGGGGCGAGATCATCGACCTGGTGGGTTTTGCCGGGAAGAAGTTCACCGACTTGGTGCTCAGCCAGCAAGGCGCGGACGTCAAGATCGACCTGGCCAAGGGGCAGAGCATCGTCCTGAAGAACCAGTCGCTGGCGGGGATCAGTGCGGCGAACTTCAAGTTCCAGGACACCTTTGTCGCCCCGACGGCCTACGTCGACAGCGATGCCTCGGCGGTCCAGCCGCAGGAAGGCCTGGGCACCGTGCTGCTCAACGGCGGCGCTAAGGGCGTGATGTACAGCAGCGATGCCCAGGGCAAGATGGTGGCTTCGTTGAGCGGCACTATCTACAGCCATGACAGCGCGACCTCGGATGTGTTCGTGGTGGCGGCCCAGTCGGGCGTCAAGGACTACAACAACGCCCTGCGCGGCTTCCGCCACGGGATCGACAAGATCGACCTGCGCCAGACCGGAGTGACCGATTTCAGCCAGCTGACCATCGAGCACAAGAACCGCGCCACCCTCAACGGCCTGACGCAGATTCATGGGGTGTACGTGACACGTAACGGCGCCCAGGGCGCTGCCTCGAACGTCAACCTGGTGTACCTGGATGCGCTGGATGTGGCGCAGGTCAGTGCCTCGGACTTTATCTTCGCCGAGCATGCGCCGGAGGTGGTGCCGAGCGTTGGCCCGGTGCCTGCGGTGACCGAGCAGCCGACGGTGACCGTACCGGGTACGCTGACGCCGATTGTCGAGCGTCCTGGCGTGGACAAGCCATCGGTGGTGTCGCCACTGCCGCCGGTCGATCTGCACCCGACGGTCAGCGTTCCAGTGGTCGACCCAGTGTTGCGACCTACGGTCACGATCCCGGACATCACCCTGCCGGAGCACAAGACCGTTGACCAGATCCTGGCCGAGCGTGGCGGCAACCAGGGGCCAACGGTTCCCGAGCACAAGACCCTCGAGCAGATTCTCGCCGAGCGCGGCATAGGTTCGCTGGAGCCGTCGAAGGTGCCGGATATCGGGCCGGTCGGGCGTGATCTGGCGGGACGTACCCCGGTGGATGTGCCGAGCCCGCGACCGATCGTGATCCCTGATATTCCGGTGGTCGATATCGCTCACCGCGACCTGGATATTCCGAGTCGCCCACGGGTTACCGTGCCGGATATCCCGGTGGCGTCGGACCCACGGCTGAAGTTCGACGATCCGCTGCCAGCGGTGACCGACACCGATGATTTCTCGTTCGCGTCGATCCGCGACAGAATCCGTACGCGCCCGACCCCGACCACCGTGGAGCCGGTAACGAGCTCGTTGCGCGACCCGCTCACGCTGAGCCCGTTGCCGACGGTCGATCCCGCACCCGTGGCCAGCGATCCCAACACCATGACGGTCAAGGGCTTCTTCGCCAATGTCACCCTGGGGGACGAGAGCAAGACCATCAACGTCGAGGCCACGGGCGCCAAGCTGGTGGCCGGCAACGGTGACAACAAGGTCAACGTGACGGGCCGCCGGGCCGAGATCACCCTGGGCAATGGCAACAACGTGATTGCCGGCGACATCAACAAGCTCACGGTCGGCCATGGCAACAACAGCATCACCGACAGCGGCTCCTTCGCCACGGTGAAGCTGGGTGATGGCAACAACAAGGTCGTGGTCAGCGGCAGCATGCCCACCGTGGAAGTCGGGCACGGGGTCAACGACCTCGAGTTCAGCGGAAGCATGGGCCAGCTGGTGTTCGGCCAGGACATCAGCCCCGAGCGCCTGTGGTTCCAGCACGAAGGGCCGGACCTGCAGATCTCGGTGATCGGCAGCCAGCAGGAGGTCACGCTGCATAACTGGTACGCCGCAACCCCCGAGCGTCCACGGGACATCATGACCGGCGACCGTCACCGGTTGCTGGGCAACGATGTGGAAAACCTGGTCCAGGCCATGGCGGCGTTCGCGCCGGCAGCACCGGCGACCATGACCTTCGGCGCTGCCGAGCAACAGGCCTTGCAACCTGTGCTGGCGGCCAACTGGACATGACCGCGCAAGCTTGATCTGGTAACAGGGCCCGCGATGCTTGTCGCGGGCTTGTGCCGCTCTCGTTCGGGAGCGGCATTTTTTTATCCCCCCTGATCCCTCCGATTGCCCATCGGGCTGCGCCGGTTTTCTCGATAACCGTCGTTTAGTCGGTCTCGTTGCTCCGACAAGGCCCGGCCAGCAGATGATCCAGCAACAGTTGGGCCACCACGGACAGCGAATCGCGCGACGACACGCACAAGGCCAGCTCCCTGGATGCCCAAGGCTCGTCCAACGCCAGTATCCGGGTGTTGGGCAGGTTGTAAGCCTGCACGGCGCCTTGAGGCAGGACGCCGATGCCGATGCCCGCGTCGACCATCAGGCACAAGGCGTCGTAGCTGGAGACTTCCATGCGCAGTTTCAGCGTCCGGCCAAGATCGTTGGCGGCCTTGACCATCTGGAAGTTCAGGTGGGTACCGCTTTTCAACGCGACGAAGGGGTAATCGAGGGTGGCGTGAAAGCCCACGCGGGTCTCGCTGGCCAGGGGATGATCCTTGGGCACCAGCACCACCAGGCGATCGCTGCGAAACGGCAATACCTCGATCTGCGCACCATGGGGCATATGGGTAAAGACCCCGATGTCCGCGCGTTTTTCGGCGATGCCGCGGGTGACGGCCAGGCTTTCCCGTTCTTCCAGGGTGATGCTGATCAGTGGGTAAAGGTTCATGAAGGATTTGAACAGCGCCGGCAGGAACTGGTTGATTGCCGAGATGTTCGCCAGCACCCGGACCGAGCCCCGGCGTCCGTCGGAGTAGTCGCGCATCTGCACGACGATATCCTTGAGATTGTTCAGTGCGCCGCGGGCGAGGTAGAGCAGGGAAACGCCCGCCTGCGTCGGGGTGATGCCTTTGTTGCTGCGTACCATCAGTTGCAGGCCGAGGGCTTCTTCCAGCTCGCTCAGGCGTTTGCTGACCGCCGCCGCGGCGATATGTTCGCGCTGGGCGGCGGCGCTGATCGTGCCCTCTTCAATGACACTGACAAACAGGCGCAGCGAGACGGGATCGAGGTTCATTGCGGTACCTGAGGGCTTGTCCGGGTGCCGCCCATACTAACCGCTGCGCCTGTGGATCAGAATGCGCCGGATAGCAGGTAGCCGGCGTCCGGCACCTGAGCCTTCAGGCCCAGGGTCTTGAGGATCTGGTAGACGGTGCTGACCGACGCGGACAGGACGGGCAGGTCGAGGCGATCCTGGACGATCTGGATCGCTGGCAGGGAGGGCATCTGTACACAGGCCGAGAGTACGACGCCATCGGCTGAGGCGATATTCAGGCGATCGGCATGGCCGACCAGGTTCATCGGATCGAGGCGGCCGACCGCCAGGTTGTCGGAGATCTCCAGGCTGATGGCGTCCGTGACTTCGATCCCGGCGGCTTCGATGTAGTCGATCACCTGTCGGGTCAGGGATTTCATGTAAGGGGTCACGATGGCCACCTTGTTCAGGCCCAGCACCTTGATGCTGTCGATCAGGGCGCCGGCGGAACTGAGGACCGGGGTCGGTGCGTCGTTGCTCTCAACCACCTTCGCCAGGCGCGCCTGGGACACGCTGTGATAACCCGGGCCCTGGCACATGATCGCGACAAGGCAGGCATAGGCCATCACATCGCAGCGGGCATCGCTGAGCTCCAGGGCGCAGCGGTCGCTGTCGGCGTCCATTTTTTTCAGTTCGTCGTGGCTGACGTTTTTCATGCGCATGCGGGCCGAGTGAAAGCTGAAGCGTTCCTCGGGAAACAGCGGATAACGGGCGGTCAGCATCGCCGGGATTTCCGTTTCCATGGTGGTATTGGAGCTGGGCACGATCTGCCCGATGCGAAAGTTCTTCATGCTTCCCCCTGGCCGAATAAGCCGCTGGTTCAGGGCCTCTGCCCGGATGGGCAAGGCTGTGGCGCGGATATTAGAGGGGGGGAGAGGAGCCGGTACATCAGCCATTCGCGAGCCTGCCATCGTCAACGACGATGGCGCCGGCCTCGGCTTCTCAGAGGGATCACTGCCCAAGCGAATAGGGCATGCCTTGCAGCGGCAAGCACTGGGTTTCCTTGATTTCGTGCATCACGAACGTGCTGCGCACTTCCTTTACATGGGGCAGGGCCGCCAGCACCTTGCGACTGAAATTGGCAAAGGTGTCCAGGTCCGAGGCGACCACGCGAATCAGGTAGTCGTCCATCCCCGAGAGTATGTAGCAGCACAGCACATTGCCCAGCTTGGAGACGGCCTGCTCGAACTCCTGGGCGTGCTGTTCCATGTGGGAAACGATCTTGACGAAAACGAAGGCATCGATCCCGAACCCCAGAGCCTTGCGATCGAGCTGCAGGTTGTAGTCGCGAATGACGCCGGCGTCCTCCATGCGCTTGACCCGGCGCCAGCATGGCGACACCGAGCTGTTGACCTTCTCGGCCAGGTTGGCCATGGAAATGCGTGGGTCATCCTGAAGCACACAGAGAATATCCCGGTCCAGCGCGGACAGTTCGATAGAGGCAGGCATGGGCGGCTCCTCGGGAGGGTGAAAGAGAGTATTTTTTCGAAAAAATAGCCAGGGTGGAAAGACTAACCATTTTTGGCTGGTGACTGGAAATGAAATACCGATCGACGTCGTTTTTGAGAAGTAGACAAGCAAAATAAACCTGGTGCATTTACCTAGAATGAGACCGTCAGACCTCACTACGATTGGCGGACGTTCCCATGCAAATGTCGCTAAACCAGCTGGAGCGAGAATACTCGCCCAGCTCTGTCGCACCGGACTTCATGTCCATCGTGGAGCAATACCGGGCGGCCAGTGATTTCATCTGTACCCGGCATGTTCCACTGCGTGTCTGGTACGGCAACTCGGCCGACGAATATTCACTGTTGTTCGAGCCGGCGGGCGCTGCCGCGTCATCGATGCTGGTGTTCATTCATGGCGGGTACTGGCAGGAGCTTTCGGCGCAGGACTCGTGTTTTCCGGCCGAGGGCCTGCTGGCGCGGGGCATCGCCTATGCGGCGATCAACTACAGCCTTGCCCCCTCCGCGGATCTGCCTGGAATGGTCAGGCAATGCGGTCTCGCGCTCAGGTCGTTGCAGGCGGCCCGACCGGAGTGCCGGATCGTGATCGCCGGCAGTTCCGCCGGTGCCCACCTGGCGGCCATGATGATGACGCTGGACTGGGATTGCGCCGAGGGCCGCCGGCCACCCTTTGCCGCGGCGCTGCTGATTTCCGGCGTGTATGACCTGCGCCCGCTGGTCCCGACCTATATCAACAAGCCCCTCAACCTGAACATGGATTCGGCGCTGGCGCTGAGCCCCCAGTCAAGGCCGCTGCTCACGACCTGCCCGACGGTGGTGTGTTTCGGCCAGCAGGAAACGGCTGCGTTCAAGCAGCAGAGCCGGGCCTTTGCCCAGCGCCTGCTCGACGTCGGCGCCGAGGTCTCCCTGTATGAGGTTGCCGGGCGTAATCACTTCGATATCGTTTTCGATATCTCCCAGTCAGCCACCTTGATCGGGGCTGACGTACTGCGGTTATCAGGAGCACAACAACAATGAGAACGTCACGAACCCGGTATATCCCCCAGGTGCGCGATCCCGCGCTCGAGCTGTCGCTGGTCAGGGAAATCTATCAGTCGACCGCCGAGAGCCGGGAGCAAAGCGTCAAGGAAACAGCGGGTCAGCCGATGGTCGATTTTGCCGGGACGAGCAATCCCTACATCGACTATCACCGCAACGACCTGCTGCTCAGCACCCAGCACATGCGCAGTGAAGGGCATGACGAGATGCTGTTCATTCTGATTACCCAATGCACGGAGCTGACGTTCAAGGCTATCCATTTCGAAGCCTATAACTTCCAGCGGCGGATCCAGGCGGACGACCTGCCGGGGGCGATGGTCCTGGTACCGCGGATCAAGCGCCTGTTCGAGTACCTGATCAAGACCTGGGACGTGCTGTCGACCATCACCACCGAGGGTTTCAACGAGTTCCGCAATAACCTGGGGATCTCCTCGGGCCAGCAGTCCTACATGTATCGCCATGTCGAATTCATTCTCGGCAACAAGTCGGTACGCCTGGCCCAGGCCCATGCGAACAACCCGGATGTCTATCCCTACCTCGAGCAGGCACTGAAGTCTCCCAGCCTGTATGACGACGTCTTGCGTTACCTGCACCGTCGCGGCGTGCCGGTTCCCGCAGAGGCGCTGGAGCGGGACTGGGCGCAGACCTATGTCACCAATGTCGGCGTGGAAGATGCCTGGATGACGGTGTATGCCGACCCTTCGCCAGAGAACGATCTCTACCAGTTGGGCGAGGGCCTGACCGAGATTTCCGACCTGTTTTCCCAATACCGCTGGCGGCATTTCAGTTCGGTGGAGCGAATCCTCGGTTTCAAGCCCGGAACGGGAGGCTCGGCGGGGGTGGCGTGGTTGAAACATGTGGTGGAGCACCGGTTCTTTCCGGAGCTGTGGGCCATTCGCACTCGGTTGGGGGCTTGATCGGTATGTCGTTCGTACAAACAGCAGCAACAAGTTCGCAGCCGCTGGCAGCGCTGCGTGAGCGTTTCGTGATTCCGGACGGCGTCACCTATTTCGATGGCAACTCGTTGGGGCTGATGCCCAGGAGCGTCGGCCCGCGGGTGAAGGAGGTGGTCGAGCAGCAATGGGCGCAGGGCCTGATCCGCTCCTGGAACGATGCCCATTGGCGGGACCTGGCCACGCGCACCGGAGACAAGGTGGCCCGCCTGATCGGCGCGGCACCGGGGCAGGTGGTGGCCTGTGACTCGACCTCGGTCAATCTGTTCAAGGTGCTGGTCAGCGCGGTCAAGCTGCGGCCGGGGCGCACCCGTATCGTCACCGATATCGACTCCTTCCCGACCGACCTGTACATCATCGACCAGGTCGCCAGGACCCATGGGCTGATCGTCGATGCCGTGCCAGCGGCGGATATCCCGCAGGCGCTGGACAAAGATGTCGCCGCGGTGGTGCTGACCCATGTCGATTACCGCACCGCGCGTATCCACGACATGCTGGCCTACACCCGGGCGTGCCAGGCGGCGGGGGCGTTGATGATCTGGGACCTGTCCCATACGGCCGGCGCGGTTCCCTGTGAACTGGATGCCTGCGCGGTCGATTTTGCCGTCGGCTGCGGCTACAAGTACCTCAATGGCGGCCCTGGCGCTCCGGCTTATCTTTATGTCGCCAAGCGTCATATCCCGCAGTGCGAGCAGCCGCTGGCAGGCTGGTTCGGCCATCGCGCGCCATTCGATTTCGAACTGCAGTACAGGCCGGCGGCAGGGATCGAGCGCTTTTTATGCGGGACTCACCCGGTGATCGGCCTGTCGGTGCTGCATGACGCGCTGGATGCTTTTGACGGGGTAGACATGCAGACGCTGCGTGCCAAGAGCAGGGTGCTGACCCGGCGCTTTATCGAGGCGGCCCAGCAACGGCTCGCCGCGCATGGTTTTGTCATTGCCTCGCCGCTGGAGGACGAGTTGCGCGGCAGCCATGTTTCCCTGCGTCATCCGGCGGGATACGAAATCATGCAGGCGTTGCAGAAGCGGCAGATCATTGGCGACTTCCGATTGCCCGACTTCATGCGTTTCGGTTTTGCCGCGCTTTATAACACTGTCGATGAAGTGGAGTACCTGGTCAGTGCACTTGAACAAATAATGATTGAAGGTGAGTGGTTGGTTGTTTCAGGTGAAGAGCGCAAAGCCTTTACATGAAGTAGTCGTTTTTCGTTTCTTCTAGTTCTACTGGATGGTTGTATGCGTCAGGCATTCCCCTGCCTGTCGGTTTGTGTCTCGGCCCTATTACACACAACAAACGTGAGCAGCCTTTTGGCTGCCCACAATAACTTATAAGGCTTGATGAACAACGTTGTTGTTCAGAGGAGAACCTATGTCTGCGGTAGCGGGTATTACAGAACGGGAAAGTGGTTTGAAGCGGTTGTTGAGCAAGCCGCAACTTACAATGATTGCCATCGGCAGTGCGATTGGCACCGGGTTGTTTCTGGGCAGCGGTACGGCAATCGGCATGGCCGGGCCCAGTGTCATCCTGAGTTACGCGATCAGCGCCCTGGTCGCCTTTATCCTGATGGCCTGCCTGAGCGAAATGGTGGTCGCGCACCCGGTCACCGGGTCGTTCGGGGCTTATGCCGAAGTGTATCTGGGAGGGCTGGCGGGATTTCTGGTGCGTTATGCCTACTGGATTTCCGTGGTGCTGGTGATTGGTACCGAAGTCACCGCCATTGCGGTGTACATGCAATATTGGGCGCCGGGGTCGCCCGCCTGGTTATGGATTGCGATCTTTTCCAGCGCGATCATTTATTTGAATACGCAAACCGTCAAAGTATTCGGCTCTTTTGAATACTGGTTGGCTTTCTTCAAAGTTGCCGCCATCGCTGCGTTTATCGTGATTGGCAGTTATGTTGTGTTCAAACGCCCGGCAGGCAGCGATATAGGATTTCATCACTATATCGAGGGCGCGGGTTTTTTCCCCAACGGCTTCTTTGGCACTTGGTCGGCGGCGATCATCGCCTTGTTCAGTTTTATTGGCATCGAGTTTATCGCGGTGGCCGCAGGGGAGGCGGACAACCCGGGGGCAGCGGCCAAAAGTGCCTTCAAGTCAGCGCTCTTTCGCCTGGTGTTTTTCTATCTTTTCACCGTGGCGCTGATGGTCGCGATCGTTCCCTGGCAAATGGCCAACGAGAGTGAAAGCCCCTTTGTCCTGGTCATGAAGCTGATCGGCATTCCCAGCAGTGCCGGGATCATGAACTTCGTGATCCTGACCGCAGCCTTGTCGGCGATGAATGCCCAGCTGTATGTGGCGTCGCGAATGATCTTCAGCCTGTCCCGTACCGGTTATGCGCCGAAAATGCTGGGTAAGGTTTCGGCCAAGGGCATCCCCCTGCACAGCCTGTTTTTCTCGACCTTCGGGGTGGCCGCCGCGGGCTTGTGCAGCGTGCTGCTGAACCAGGGGACCTTCATCCTGATGATGTCGATCGCCATGTTCGGCGCGCTCTTTACCTGGCTGATGATCTTCATCACCCACTATCGGTTCCGCCGCCACTACCAGCGCAACAACCTGACGCTGTCATTCAGGGTCAGGGGCTTTCCTTTCACCACCCTGTTGGGGGGGACCCTGATGGCGGCGCTGCTCGGCACGACGTTGCTGGTGCCGCAATTTCGCATGACGCTGGTAACGGGGATACCGTTGCTCATCGTCCTGTGCATCGCCTATCGATTCCTCCATCTGCGCCTGCCCACCGTGGCGATGCTGGAGGACCGGTGATGAAAATCTACCCACCTTTCATTGCCGCCGCGGTGCAGGCCGCGCCGGTCTATCTCGACGCCGATGCCACGGTCGAACTGGCCTGCGACCTGATCGCCGAGGCCGCCCGGAACCAGGCGCGCCTGGTGGCGTTTCCCGAAGTCTTTGTCGCCGGTTATCCCTACTGGAACTGGACGATGACGCCGGTGGAAGGCAGCGCCTGGTACGAGCGCCTGTATCTGAACTCCATCGATGTGCCGGGGCCGCAGACCGACCGGCTGTGCGCGGCCGCGCGGCAGGCGAACTGCTTTGTGGTCATCGGCGTCAACGAGCGGGGTAGCCACAGCTACGGAACGCTCTACAACACGGTGCTGTTCATCGACCCGCAGGGCCGCCTGCTCGGCCGTCACCGCAAGCTGGTGCCGACCTGGGCCGAAAAACTGACCTGGACCGGCGGCGATGGCAGCTCGTTGACCGTGTATGACACCGAACTGGGGCCGCTCGGCGCATTGGCCTGCGGTGAAAACACCAACACCCTGGCGCGTTTCAGCCTGCTGGCCCAGGGCGAGTTGATCCACGTTGCCAATTACATTGCCTTGCCCGTGGCGCCGGACGACTACGACATGGTCGAGGCCATCAAGGTGCGGGCCGCGGCCCATGCCTTTGAAGGCAAGGTCTTCAATATCGTGTCCTGCTCGGCGCTTTCCGAGCAGATCATTGCGCAAGTGGCCGGCGACAACGAAAAAACCAGGGCCATGCTCGAACGCAGGAACAGCGCGTTCTCTGGAATCTTCGGTCCCGACGGGCGTTTGCTGAGCGAGCCGCTGATCGATCGCGAGGGCATCGTCTACGCGTCGATCGACCTCAGCAAGTGCATCCAGCCCAAGCAGATGCACGACATCGTGGGCCACTACAACCGTTTCGATGTGTTCGCGCTGTCGCTCAACAAGCGCCCGCTCGAAGCGCTGAATATCGTTTCCCAACCCCCCCTCGCGGCCTCTCTCGCGGAGGCCGGGCAGGGTGATGAAACCTTCCTTTGCGGAGCCGCCAGCCATGAATGATGACAACGTCGAAGGCCGGGCGCGGGTCAAGCATACCCCGCAGCTCGATGCCTACTACGAAGAACTCGCCGAGTACGATGCCGGCGCCTTGTGGACGGTCGCCAACGATATCGAGCCCTGGGAACCCAAGGCCCATTCGATCCCGATGATCTGGCGCTACCGGCAACTGCGGCCCCTGGTGCTGCAGTCCCTCGAGCTGGTACGGCCCGAGGAGGCCGGGCGTCGCGTGGTGATGCTGGTCAACCCCAAGCGGCATGATGTCAGCGCAGCGGTCGGCCTGCTGTACACCGGCCTGCAGGTGATGAACCCGGGGGAGGCCGCTTCCGCGCACCGGCACATGGCCTCGGCCCTGCGCTTCATCATTGAGGGCGATGGCGCCTACACCATCGTCGAGGGGGAGCGAGTGACCCTCGAACGCAATGACTTCGTGATCACCCCCAATGGCACCTGGCATGAACACGGCAACGACTCGGGAAGTGGTCCCTGCATCTGGCAGGACGGGCTGGACATTCCATTGATCAACACCCTGGAAGCCAACTTCTACGAGGTGCACCCCGACTTGCATCAGTGCGTCGGCAAGCCCCTGAACGCGTCCTGCAAGACCTATGGCCATGCTGGCGTCCGGCCTCTCGAGCCCGATTGGCGCAAAGCCTATTCGCCGCTGTTGAAGTATTCCTGGAGCCACACTTACGAAGCCTTGCGCCAATACGCGCAAGCCAGCGAGGGCTCGCCCTTCGACGGGCTGATGCTGGAGTACGTCAACCCGATGACGGGCGGGCCGGTCATGCCGACCATGGGCGCGCGCATGCAAATGCTCCGGGCCGGGCAAGCGACCCGTGCCCACCGCCATACGGGCAACGTGATCTATCACGTGGCCAAGGGCAGCGGTTATTCGATCATCGCCGGGCAACGCTTCGACTGGGAGGAGCACGATATTTTCTGCGTGCCGTCCTGGGCTTGGCATGAGCACGTCAACCTGTCCCGGGACGATGACGCCTGCCTGTTCTCGTTCAACGATTTTCCCGTCATGAAATCCCTGTCGATCTACCGCGAAGAGGCCTACGCCCTGAACGGGGGAAATCAACTTATTACTCACGGCCAGGAGAACTGATATGCGTTTGGTGACTTACCAGAATCGTGCGCGGACCGATGCGGCCCGTCTCGGCGTGTGGATCGACGACAGGGTCATCGATGTGGCAAGGCTGGCAGCCAGTGCCGGGGCCGAGCTGCCAGACAGCATGCTCGGCCTGATCGACGCCGGCCCCGGGGCGCTGGCGCTGCTCGCCGAGTTATGCGCCCGGCATGCCGGGCAATGGCCAGCGCACACGTCGTTGTGGCTGGACAACGTACGCCTGCTGGCGCCCATTCCCCAGCCGCGCAAGAACATCTTTGGCATTGGCCTGAACTACGTCGAGCATGTCGCCGAGTCCAGCCGCAGCCTCGACACGTCCGCGCAGTTGCCAGCGCAGCCGGTGGTGTTCAGCAAGCCGCCGACCAGCGTGATCGGTCCGGGCGATGCCATCGAGCACAATGCGCGGATCACCCGGCAACTGGATTGGGAAGTCGAGCTCGCGGTGGTGATCGGGCGCCAGGCCAAGGGCATTGCCGAGGCCCAGGCCATGGACCATGTCTTTGGTTATACGGTCATCAACGACATCAGCGCGCGGGACAACCGGCGGGCCGGACAGTGGATCTTCTCCAAGGGGCAGGACACCTATTGCCCCATGGGGCCATGCATCGTCACGGCCGACGAAATCCCCGACCCCCACGACCTGGCGCTGACCCTGAAGAAAAATGGCGAGCTCAAACAGGACTCCAATACCCGCCATATGCTGTTCAAGGTGCCAACCCTGATCGCCGACATTGCCAGCGCGATCACCCTGGAGCCGGGCGACATCATCGCCACCGGCACGCCTTCGGGGGTCGGTGCCGGGCGTACCCCGCAAGAGTGGATGGTGCCGGGTGACGTCATTGAAGCCTGGGTCGAGGGGATCGGCCTGTTACGCAATCCCGTGGTCAGCATCTGACCCGGCGTGTCGGCCGGGCTATGGCGGCTGTGGCGTAAGCAACAAGCTCCGGGCTTGTTGGACGCTGAAGCGGTAATCACCCCTCAACCCCCCCTGCGGTGCGCAAACGCAAACGCCAAGGTTGCGGGGTGCCCGGCTGACCGGCCGTGGGGCGTTGTATCCATCATGAATCGTGCCGCGTGGCCGCCCTGAGGGGCGGTCCCGCGAAGTGCCATGGGTCTATGAAAATGAACAATAAGAAAAAATATATCCTGCTGCTTATCGCTGCTCACTCGCTACAGACGCTGGCCGACGAACAATCGGCCAGCAACGGCTTTGTCGCCGACAGCACACTTAACCTGATGTTGAGGAATGCCTACATCAGCCGTGACTACAAAAACGGCAATCCGGACAAGGCCGAATGGGGCCAGGCCGTCATGGCGACATTCTCCTCGGGTTTCACCGAAGGGCCGGTGGGCCTGGGGGTCAATGGCTTCGCCCACTACGCGGTACGCCTGGATGGTGGCAAGGGCCGTAGCGGGGCAGGCGGCATCGACTTTTTCAAACAGGGCGACAGCGGCTCGGCCGCGGATGACCTGGCCAAGGGTGGCGCCTCGATCAAGCTGCGGGTCTCCCATACCCTGGTCGAATACGGCAACCAGATGCCCAGCCTGCCGGTCCTGCGGCACGACAACGCGCGCCTGTTGCCGGACTCTTATACCGGCACCCTGATCACCTCGAAGGAGCTCGAAGGGTTGGAGCTCAACCTCGGTCGCTTTACCGCCGAGTCGAGGAAAAGCGCCGAAGGTCGTGACAGTGGCGGACTGGATCGCATCGATGTATTGGGTGCCCGTTATCGCTTCAACGAACGCCTGAGCGGGGCGCTGTACGCGGCGGATATCGACGATGTCTTGCAGCGCAAGTACGCCAACTTGCTCTATGCCATCCCGTTGCCGGGCGATCGCTCGCTGACTTTCGACTTCAATGGCTACAAGACCCGCCTGGATAAAGACTTCGCCGCCGGGGGCGGGCGCGACAACCTGATCTGGAGCCTGGCGGCCACCTACAGCCTGGCCTCCCATTCGTTCATGGTCGCCCACCAGCGCAACAGTGGGGACACCGGCTATATCTACGGTCGTTATCAGAATGCCGGCGGGGTAGGGGACAGCAACGGCACGATTTACGTGGCGAACTCCTACTGGTCCGACTTCAACGCCGAAGACGAGCGTTCGTGGCAACTGAGTTACGCCTATGACTTCGCCGGCCAGGGCCTGCCCGGGCTGAGCTACCGCGTCGCCTACGTGCGCGGCGACCACATCAAGACCGACAACAGCAGCGACGGCCGCGAGAGCGAGGTGTTCAACCAGCTGCAGTACGTAGTGCAGGGGGGAAAGGCCAAAGGCATGAGCTTCAAGGTCCGCAGCTCGCACCTGAAGGTTTCCAGGGAGGCCAGCAGCTATAACGTTGGCGGGGATGAGGTGCGGGTGTTTGTCGACTATCCGCTGACGCTCTTCTGAGGGCGGCGTGTTAGACAGGCCGGGTTCCGTCATCAGGAGGAACCCGGCCATTGGCGCTGGTAAAGATGCTCAAGGCGCTTGATCGCTTCCCAATCTTTTACAACCTCTCCTTGCCCATCTGGTGCGCCTCTCATTGATTTGCCAAGACTCGCCTGAACCTTTCATGCCAGAGGCATCCTGATACAGCCCTGTTGACGGCAGAGATGATGGCCAATTAGCATTGTGATATCACTTTGATGTCATCGTATCTCGAGGGATCGAACATGCTCTCACCCGCCCTCGCGGGGAGGTTGTGCCTGGCTTTGCTGTGCCTGACTCCGCTGCACCTTGTTCATGCCGCTCCCACCCCCGGTGATACTGACCTGATCCGCGAACGCCAGGACCGCTTGCTCGAAGAGCAGCGCCGGCGCCTGGAAGAACTCAAGGACCTGCCCGGCAAAGAGGCTGCCCCCACGGCGCCGACCGCACCTGCCGACACCCGCTGTTTCCCGATCAAGGACATCGAACTCAAGGGTGCCGACAGCCTGTCCGCCGCCGAGCAGGCGCGCCTGCTCAAGCCCTATATCGGCCAGTGCCTGGGCGTCAGCCAGCTCAACGAGTTGCTCAAGGTCATCACCGACTACTACCTCGAGAAGGGCCTGGTGACCAGCCGTGCCTACCTGCCGCAGCAGGACCTGTCCGGCGGCCACTTGAAGGTGCTGGTGGTCGAGGGCCGGCTCGAAGGCTTGAAAGGCGCCGCCGACAGCCAGTTGTCCGAGCGGGAGCTGGCCATGGCCTTTCCCGGCCAGGTCGGCGCGCTGGTCAACCTGCGGGAAATCGAACAACTGGTGGACCAGCTCAACCGCCTGCCGTCGAACCAGGCGCAAATGGAGCTGGCCCCCGGCAAGGAGGTCGGTGGCAGCGAAGTGCTGGTCAAGAACACCGCGCAAAAGCCCTGGCGGGCGGGGCTGTCGCGCAGCAACGACGGCCAGCGCAGCACCGGCGAGCAGCAGTGGGGCACCACCTTCGACTGGGACAGCCCGCTGGGGCTGGCCGACCAGCTGATGTTGCGCGGTGGCCACGATGCCATGAGCGACCACCAGCACACGTCCAACAACGCCATGCTCTCTTACAACCTGCCCTGGGGCTGGTGGAACTTCAGTTACACCTACAGCCAGAGCGAGTACCGCTCCCAGGCCCAGGCCAATGGTTTCAATTTCAAGCAGACCGGCGACAGCCAGAACCACCAGCTGCGCGCCGAGCGGGTGATCCTGCGTGACGCGGTGAGCAAGACTTCGCTGAATGCCGGCCTGGCCTACCTGCGCACCAACAACTTCATCGAAGACAGCAAGCTGGCCCTGAGCAGCAATCGCCTCAGCGAAGCCCAGTTCGGCATCAACCACGGCCGGCGTATCGGCGGTGCCTTCGTCAACCTCGACCTGGGCATGCAGAACGGCATTGGAGCCTTCGACGCCCAGGACAATGGCCACCCCGGGCCCGGGGAGCCGAATGCGCGCTACCGCAAATACACCGCCACCCTCAGTTACCTGCAGCCGTTCAAGCTGTGGGGCGAATCCCTCAGCTTCAGCAGCCTGATGACCGGCCAGCGCAGCGAAGACGTGCTATTCAGCCCGCAGCGCACCAGCCTCGGCGGGCAGTCGTCGATTCGCGGCTACAAGGACCAGTCGCTGTCCGGCGACAGCGGCGGTTACTGGCGCAACGACCTGCGCTGGAGCCGTCCGGTGACCCTCGGCTGGCTGCGTCCGGTGTTCGCCGAGTACGGCAGCAGCCTGGGCTACGACCAGGGCGTGATCCGCGGCGACCGCTACAACGGCGAGCAGCACGGACGCCTGTCGAGCAATTCCCTGGAGCTGTTCGCCCGCGGCCAGCACCTGGCTACCAGCGTGACCTTCGCTCATTCCCTTGAGCGTCCGGATGTCCTGAGCGAGCGCGAAGCGCCGATCTACTTCCGCCTGGACTTTTTCCTCTAAATCGCGTTTTTTCGAGACTTCGACATGGACGTTCGCCAATTTGCCTTCCTGGCCCGTCAGCCTTCGGCTGCCCTGCAAACCCGCGAGCACTTCTGGGGCATGCCCAAGCGCGGCCTGGCGTTCATCCTGGCCAACGCCATGTTCTGGCAGCCGCTGTGGGCCCAGGCGGAAGGCATCGTGGTCAGCGCGCCGGGCACCAGCCTGGGGCAGGCGGGCAACGGCGTACCCATCGTCAATATCGCCACGCCCAATGGCAGCGGCCTGTCGCATAACCAGTTCCACGACTACAACGTCGGCCAGCAGGGGCTGATCCTCAACAACGCCACCGACCGCACGCAGAGCACCCAGCTGGGCGGGATCATTGTCGGCAACCCGAACCTCAAGGGCGTCGCGGCGCAAACCATCCTCAACGAAGTCAACGGTGGCAGCCCCAGCCAGCTGCGCGGCTACACCGAGGTGGCGGGGCAGTCGGCCCATGTGATCGTCGCCAACCCCTATGGCATCAGCTGCAACGGCTGCGGTTTCATCAACACCCCGAAAGCCACCCTGACCACCGGCAGGCCGGTGATCGAAAACGGCCAGCTCAGCCGTTATCAGGTCGATCAGGGCAGCGTCAGCATCGAGGGCGCGACGCTCAATGCCAACAACGTCGACCGCTTCGAAATCATCACCCGCAGCGCCAAGATCAACGCCGAGATCCAGGCGAAAAACCTGACCATCGTCACCGGGCGCAACGACGTCGATGCCCGCACTCTGAACGCCACGGCCCGCGCCGACGACGGCAGCATCAAGCCGGAACTGGCCATCGACTCTTCGGCCCTGGGCGGGATGTATGCCGGGGCGATCAAGCTGGTGGGGACCGAAGCCGGGGTGGGGGTAAAACTCGACGGCAAGCTGATCGCCAGCGGCGGCGATATCCAGCTCGATGCCAATGGCCACTTGAGCATGGTGCAGGCCTCGGCCAATACTGCGGTCAAGGTCAAGGCTGCCAGTCTCGATGCCCAAGGTCCGGTCTATGCCGGTAGCACGCTGGATGTGCAAAGCCGCGGCGACCTGAATAACCAGAAAAACCTGGCGGCCCGCGACAGCGTCACCCTCAGCGCCGGCGGGCAACTGACCAACAGTGGCATCATCGAGGCCGGGGTCAATGCCGATAACAGTCGCAATGCCGTCGGTGATCTCAACGTCAATGCGCAGACCCTCAATAACAATGGCAACAGCCTGGTCGCCAGCCGCAATCTGAAGGTGAACACGGCGCAAGCCCTGAACAATCAGGGCGGAACCCTGAGCGCGAAACAGAACGCGGACATTCGTGCGGGCACCCTGGATAACCAGAACAAGGGCCGGGTGCTGAGCAGCGGCAGCCTGAATCTGAATGCCAACCAGTTGCTCAATAGCCAGGGCGGGCTGGTGAGCAGCAACGGTGAACTGGTCGCCAACCTGACTGCACTGGCTAACGGTAGCGCTGAGATTTCCAGCCTTGCCGGGGTGACCTTGAATGTTGCCTCCCTGGATAACGTAGCCGGTCTGATAGCGGCCGGTAGCGCTCTGAATATCAATGCCAGCGGTGTCGTCAACAATCAGGGCGGTACCCTGAGCGCGAAACAGAACACGGACATTCGTGCGGGCACCCTGGATAACCAGAACAAGGGTCGGGTGCTGAGCAGCGGCAGCCTGAATCTGAATGCCAACCAGTTGCTCAATGGCCAGGGTGGGCTGGTGAACAGCAAGGGTGAGCTGGTCGCCAACCTGGCTGGGCTGGGTAACGGTGGCGCTGAGATTTCCAGCCTCGCCGGGGTGACCTTGAATGTTGCCTCCCTGGATAACGTGGCCGGTCTGATAGCGGCCGGTAGCGCTCTGAATATCAATGCCAGCGGTGTCTTCAATAACCAGGGCGGTCGCTTGAGCGCTCAACATGACCTGCTGCTGGTCGCTGCTTCCCTGAACAATAGCCAACAAGGCTCGATCATCAGTCAGGGCGCCCTGGGGCTGACGACGCAGGGGGCACTGGACAATCATCAGGCCGGCAAGATTCAGAGTACCGGCAGTGCGCTGATCAACAGCGGCAGCCTGGATAACCATCAAGGGGGCGTGCTGGGCAGCAGCAACGCTCTGAGCCTGACCAGCGGCCAAGTGAATAACAGCGAAGGTGGGCACATCACCAGTGCCATGGCCCTCTTTGCCAGTGTCAGCGGTCTGGACCAGCACGAGCAGGGCCTGTTGAGTGGTGTCGCGGGGCTGACCCTGGACCTGAACAATGGCGTACTCAATAACCAGAACGCGGTGATCAATACACCGGGCGTGTTGCTGCTCAAGAACCTGAATGCAGTGGCCAACCAGAGCGGTGAAATCTCCAGCCATCAAGGTTTTACCTTGCAGGCCAGCAGTCTGGACAATACGGGTGGCAAGGTCCTCAGCGAGCAAGCCCTGACCCTGCGTATCGCCCGGGCCCTGGACAATACCGGGGCGCTGATTTCCGCCTCTGCCATCGACCTGAAGGCCGAAAGCCTGAACAACCGGCAAGGCAAGATAAACGCTGGAGCAGGGCTGAACCTGCTGCTGGCCGGCAGCCTGAACAACCAGGGTGGCAAACTGGGCGCTCGTGACATCAGCCTTCAAGTGGCGGATCTGGACAACCGCCAGGGGCAAGTGATCGGTGATGGGAGCCTGACGCTGAACAGTCAGGGCGCGATCAACAATGCCACCGGCTCTATGACTTCCGGCCAGCTGCTGAACGTGCAAGGCGCCAGCCTCGACAACACCCAGGGTACGCTGCTGAGCAGTGCGGACCTGACGGCGAAGATTGCCGGGCAGTTGCTGAACCAGGCCGGTCTGTTGTCAGCGAACGCTTTGCTGACCCTCGACAGCGCCAGTCTCGACAACCAGCTCAAGGGACGGATCGTCAGCAAGGCCGGCGCCAACCTGAACACGCTGGGCGTCCTGGATAACCGCGGCGGCAGCGTCAGCGCCGGCGGCGCCCTGACGCTCAATGCCAACCGAGTGGATAACCGCCAGGGTGGTTCGCTGAGTGCTGCCCAGGGGGTGGACCTGGGGATCGACAACCTCGACAACCAGGGCGGCAACGTCTCCAGCCAGGGCTATTTGAAGCTGACGGGGACGACGCTGAATAACAGCCATGACGGCAAACTGCTCGCCAATGACGACATCGATCTGACCCTCGTCCAACTCGACAATCAACGCAACGGCCAGTTGTCCGGGCAGGCGGGTGTACAGGTCAAGGCTGCGCAGCTGAACAACGGCCAGGGTGGCAATCTCTACGCCAAAGGCAAGCTGGACCTTGATCTGAGCGGGCAGTTGCTCAACTCCCGAGGCACGCTCAAGGGCGATGGCGCCATGCTGCTCAAGGCCGGCAGCCTGAACAACGACGCAGGCCAGCTCTCCAGCGTCAAGGGTTTGCAGCTCACCAGCCTGGGCACCCTGAGCAACCTGGGTGGCAGCCTGACCAGTGGCGACACCCTGGACCTGGTCAGCGGCCAACTGAACAACGGCGCCGCAGGCAGTATCTCCAGTGCCAAGGCCCTGACGGCAAGCGTCAGCGGCCTTGATCAACAAGGCGGAAAACTGTTTAGCAGCGCCGCGCTGAGTCTCGATCTGAATAACGGTGAGCTCAATAACCAGGACGGTCTGATCAATGCCCCTGGCCTGTTACTGCTGAAAAATCTCAAGGGTGTCAGCAACCAGGACGGTGAGATTTCCAGCGACCAGGGGTTCACGCTGGCTGCACAAACGCTCGACAACACCGATGGCACGATTGGTAGTGAGCAGGCGCTGGTCTTGCGTGTCGAACGCACCCTGAACAACCTCAGGGGGCTGGTGTCGGCCAATGGGCTGGAGGTGCATGCCGCCAGCATCGACAACACCGAAGGCACGATGGGCAGTGATTCGGGCTTGAGCCTGACCGTCGAGGAGGCGCTTGCCAACCTCAACGGCACTTTGTCCAGCGCCGGCCTGTCGAGCCTTAAAGCGGCCAGCCTGAACAACACCCAAGGCCAGCTGACAGGGGATCTCGGGCTGAGCATCGATCTGCGCGGGGCACTGGATAACCGGGGCGGGATGCTCGGTTCCGGCAAGGCACTGACTCTGCATGCCGGCAGTCTCGACAACCGTGCCGAGGGCGTGTTGCTGGCGGTCGATGGCTCCCTGACGGGCACGGTCGTTGGCGCTTTCGATAACCGTGAACTGGGAAAACTCAGAGCCGCCGGTGGCATCGAGTTGACCACCGGTAGCCTGGATAACCGCGGCGGTAGCCTGTCTGGCAAGGATCGGCTGAGCCTGCGCAGTGACCTGGCGGATAACCGGGGAGGGTTGATCCGGGCCGACAAGGACTTGAAGTTGCTGGTCGGACAGTTGGATAACCGCGATAAGGGCGTGGTGAGCGGCAAGGCGGCGATTGACTACGAAGGCTCGCGGCTGGACAACAGTGGTGGCCTGCTCAGTGCGGTCGGCCCGGTAACGCTCAAGGCCCAGGAAGTCACTAACAGCAAAGGTCGGATTGCCAGTCAGGTCGACCTGACCGCTACTGTCGATACCCTGAACCAGCAGGGCGGTTCGTTGGTAGCGAAAGGCAGTTTGTTGCTGACGGGCAAGACGCTTGATAACCGTAACGGCGGCCTGGTGGGCAGCACCAACGCGCTGACCCTGAATGTCGATCAGGTCGACAACCGTGCCGGGGAAATCTCCAGTACCGAAAACAGCCTGAGCTACACCGGTCAGCGCCTGGACAACAGCGATGGCGGCAAGCTGCTGTCCGCAACCGACTTGCAACTGACGGTGGCGCAGTTGATCAACCAGAGCAAAGGCCGACTGTTCGCCAAGGGCAGCGCAGGCCTGACGGGTACCCGGCTCGACAACAGCAGCGGTAGTTTTTCCGGCCTCAAGGGGCTGGATATTCGTCTCGATGGGGCTCTGCTCAATAACGCCGGATTGCTCAGCAGCGAAGCGGGGTTGACCCTCAATGTCGCCACTCTGGATAACACCCAAGGCAAGCTCGGCAGCGCCGGCGCCCTGTCGGTCACCAGCCTGGGTGCGTTGCTCAACCAGGGCGGCTCGGTCCTCGCCGACCAGGGGCTGACCCTGGCCAGTTCCAGTCTCGATAACAGTCAGAGCGGTGTGATCAACGGCAAGGGCGCGACCCATGTCACCACCGGCCTCTTGAACAACAGCCAGGGTGGCCACCTCACCAGCGACGATACGCTGGACCTCAGTGCAACCCAGGTCGACAACGGCGCCAGCGGCCGCATTGCCAGTGAAAAGACCCTGACGGCCAAGGTCACCGGCCTGGATCAACAAGGCGGCGAACTCTTCAGCAAAACCCAACTGAACCTGGACCTGAACCACGGCCGGCTCGACAACCGCAAGGGGCTGATCAATGGTCCGGTGCTGGTGCTCAGCAACCTCAAGGACGTCGCCAACCAGAACGGTGAAATCTCCAGCGCCCAGGCCTTCACGCTCGCCGCGCAAAACTTCGACAACAGCGCAGGCAAACTGCTGAGCAAGCAGGGCCTGACCTTGCGTATCGCTCAGGCCTTGAACAACCAGAACGGGTTGATTTCCGCGACGTCCCTCAACAGCCGAAGCGCCAGCCTGGACAACAGCCATGGCCTGATCAGCAGCCGTGGCGAGGTCGACCTGGGTGTGACTCAAACCTTCACCAATCAGAGTGGCACCCTGGTCGGCGACGGGGCAGTGCTGCTGGCCGCCAACCGTCTCGACAACCGCGACGGTTCGGTCTCTGGCAAGGCCGACGTTACGGCCACCATCACCAGCCTCGACAACCAGAACGGGCAATTCATCGCCAGCGGCGCCCTGGGCCTGACCGGCGCTGTGCTCGACAACCGCCAGAGTGGCCTGGTCGGCGCTACAAAAGCGCTGAAACTCGAAGTGGGCAGTATCGACAACCGGGGTGGCGAGCTTTCCAGCAGCGCCGATATTGGCCTGACTGGCAAGCGCCTGGACAACAGTGACAGTGGCCAGATCATTGCGGCCATGGGCTTGACCATGACCCTGGATCAAGTGTTGAACCGCAATCAGGGCCTGATCAATGGCAAGAGCGGTCTGACCCTGGATGGCCAGACCCTGGACAACACGGCGGGTCAATTGCGCAGTGGGCAGGATGTGCGCTTGGGCCTGGGTGGCGACCTGACCAACAATCAGGGGGGGATCAGCAGCGAAGGCAAGCTCGACGTCACCAGCGCCAACCTGAGCAACACCGCTGGCAGCCTGTCGAGTGCCGGCGCGTTGAAGGTCAAGGCCAGCGCAGCGCTAGGCAACCAGGGTGGGCAACTGGTCAGTGACAGTAGCATCGAGCTGAGCAGTGCCAGTCTCGACAACCGTCAACAAGGCGTGATCAGCAGCAAAGGCTCGATGGGTGTGACCACCGGTGCTTTTGACAACAGCCAGAACGGTCGCCTGAACAGTGGCGACAGCCTGACCCTGGCGGCCGGCCAGGTCACCAACCGCAACGGTGGCGTCATCGGCAGCAGCAAGGCACTGACAGCCAGCGTCACCGGCCTCGACCAGATGGGCGGCAAGCTCTTCAGTAACACGAGCCTCGCTCTGGACCTGAACCAAGGTCAGTTGAACAACCAGACGGGCCTGATCAATGCCCCGTCGCTGGTGCTGCGTAACCTCAAGGGCATTGACAACCAGGGCGGCGAAATCTCCAGTGCCCAGGCTTTCAGCCTCACGGCTGACAGCCTCGATAACAGCAACGGCAAACTTCTCAGCAACCAGGCCCTGACCCTGCGAGTCAACCAGGCCCTGACCAACCTCAAGGGCCAGATCGCCGCAGCTGCCCTCGATGTAGGGGCTGACAGCCTGGACAACGCTGAGGGTAGCGTTAGCAGCCGTAGCGATTTGAAGCTGACTGTCGCGGGGCTGCTGAACAACCAGAATAAAGGCCTGATCAACGCGACACAGAACCTCACGCTTGGCAGCGCTGACCTGAATAACCAGGGCGGTACCCTGCTTGGTGGCAGTGCCGTGACCCTTGATGCGATGGCGCTGAACAACAGCGCCAACGGTCTGATCAACAGCCAGGGCAGTCTGGCCCTGACCGCCAGCAGCCTGAACTCCAGCAGCGGCGGTGAGGTCTCGGCCAAAGGCGATATCACGCTGAACCTGGGGGCGCTGACCCAGAACGGCGGGCGCCTGCTGGGCGACAGCGGCGTGCGTCTCGACCTGGCCAACACTGACCTCGACAATCGCAATGGCCTGCTGATCGCCAAAGGTCCGCTGACCATCAATCGCCTGCGCGATCTGAACAATCAGAACGGAGAGATTTCCAGCAGCCTGAGCACCAATCTTATTGGTCGTGTGCTGAACAATAACGGCGGCAAGCTGATCAGCAACAACCAACTGGGGCTGACCGGCGAGACCTTGCTCAACCAGGGTGGCCTGATCTCTGGCTGGCAGGGCCTGACAGTGAGTGGGGGCAGCCTCGACAACCGCAACACCGGCACGCTGTCCAGCCGCAGTGGCGACCTGAGTGCAAACATCAGCGGTGCGTTGCTCAACAGCAGCGCCGGCGCGCTGGTCAGCCAGAAGGCGCTGAACGTCAAGGCGGCCAGCCTGGATAACAGCGCTGGCATTCTGTCCAGCGGCGCCGGTCAGCAACTGACCGTTGGCGGCCTGCTGAACAATACCCAGGGTGGATCGATCGACAGCGGCGCCGCCCTGACGATGCAAGCCATGACCTTGAACAACGCCGGGACGATCAGCGCACAACAGGCCCTGGGTTTTACCGGCACGACCCTGGATAACACCGGCGGCAGCCTGGTCAGCAACGGCGCAGTGAACCTCGACCTGCTCGGCAGCCTGAGTAACACCAACGGCAAGCTCGCCAGTGGCGGACCGCTGGTGATCAGCCGTAGCAGCCAGATCAACAACCAGGGCGGCCAACTGGTCAGCCAGGGGCTGATGAGCGTGTTAGCTGGCGGCTTGGACAACCGCAATCGCGGCACCCTAGCGGCCAACGGCAATCTGCTTGCCAAGGTATCGGGTGCCGTGCAGAACAATGGCGACGGCCTGATATACAGCCAGAACGGTACCCTGGAACTCAGCGCCGCGAGCCTGGGCAATGCCAAGGGTACCCTGCAAAGCCAGGGCGCGATGGACCTGGCCGTGACGGGGGATATCGACAACCAGAGCGGTCGGCTCCTGGCCCAGAACGGTGACCTCAAGGTCAGCGCCACCAACCTCGATAACCGCGGCGGGACCCTCGCCAGCCTCAAGGGCGCGCTGGAAGCCCGTATCGTCGGCGTGTTGAAAAACGGCTACGACCTGAGCAACAACCGCCAGGGCGGCATCGCTCAGGCCCAGCGCCTGAACCTCAGCGTATTGGGCGGTATCGATAACTACGGCGGACGCATTTCCGCCCAGAATGGCGATGCACTGATCACCACCGCCAACTTCGACAACCGTAACGGCGGCCTGTATGCCAAAGGGCTGGTCAAAGTCAGCGGCAATAATTTCGACAACAGCGGTGACAACGACGGCCAGATCGCCGGTAACCGGATCGACCTCAGCCTCAATGGTCACTTGAACAACCGTATGGGCATCATCGAGAGCGACAGCAGCCTCAGCGTGCGTGCCGCCAGTCTCGATAACCAGACCGGCCAGCTTCGGGCCCTGGGGGCCGGTGGCAAGACCGACTTCCAGATCGGCGGCTTGTTCGACAACCGCAACGGCAAACTGGAAAGCGCCAACAGTGACCTGACCCTGAATGCCGCGAGCTTCCAGAACCAGGGCGGCAGCTTGCTGCATGTGGGCAACGGCACTTTCGATATCTCCACGGCCAACGTCACCAATGCCGGTGGCAGCCTCGTCACCCGTGGCGGGCTGACGCTCGCTGCCGACAGCTGGACCAACAGCAGCGTGATCCAGGCCGGGCGCCTGACCATCAATGTCAACAACCTGACCCAGACCGGCAGTGGGCAATTGCTGGCCACCACCAGCCTGGTGGGCAACGGCGGTAACTGGACCAACGATGGCCTGATTGCCAGCGACGGCACGGCCAGCCTGACGCTGGGCGGCAGTTATAGCGGTAATGGGCGCTACAGCAGCCTGGGCAGTCTCGGGTTGACGGCTGCTTCGATGAATCTGGGCAGTGCGGGTAGTGTGGCCGGTGGTGGGAACTCGACGATCAGGATCGGCGGGCCGCTGAGCAACGCCGGGCGGCTGACCTCCAATGCTGGTCTGACTGTCGAGGCCGGCAGCATTGTCAACTCCGGGACCCTGGGGGCTGCGCAGAACCTCGATCTGAGAACCCCATCGCTGCTCAACGATCGCGGCCTGATTTTCAGCGGCGCGGACATGACGTTGGGGGTCGGCAATTTCACCAACCAGAACGGCGACCTGTACGGGCTCGGCAACGTGGCGATCGGTGGTTACGGCGGTGCCGCCCGGGCCGCGGGGGTCTACAACGTTTCCGGTTCCATGGAGAGCGGTGGGGCATTCGCGCTTAACGCCGATGTGTTGCAGAACCGTACCGATGGCGCGGTAGCGTCGGGCAGCCGCAAGCTGGTGTCGGGGTTTATCGCCAATATGTGCAATGACTGCAAAGGGAAGGTTTACACCTTCACGCTGGCGGCCCGTGAGGTCTACGAAAGTGTCGACACTGACACCAGTGCCTCGGCGCTACTGACAGCGGGCAGGGATTTCACTTTCCAGGGCGGCACTTTCCTCAATAGCAAGAGCACGGTGAGCGCCGGCGGCAATATCAACATCACGGCCGACAACCTGCAGAACATCGGCGCGCAGAACGGGACCATCGAGCACACGCGCCTGTACAAGGTCTACGATATGGGCGCGGGCGCTACCGGGCAGCTGTTCTCCGATGTCCTGACGCCTTACAACCAGCGCAACAACCCGGATTTCCCTTATGTGTATTACCTTGATTTGCAAGACAATATTCATAAGGCCATAGCTTATTCGGAGGATTACAGTGGGGGAGACGGTGAAAGCTATTCAGTGGTGTCTCTCAACAACGTCGCTACGGGGGCAGGCGTCGATACAACCAGCGTCTATAACCGCGTATTTCCCGGCCTGGAATACGGCTTCGAAAAGACGACGTTTTCCCAGTACGACCCGAACAACCTTCTTGAACTGCCGAGCCAGTTCTCTCAGTTCACCAAGCTCACGGACGTGGAGATCGTCAAAGACAATAGCGGTGCCGTCAGTACCAGTGGCAGCCGCAATGCGGTTATCCAGGCCGGTGGCAATGTTTCGATCACCGCCACCCAGGATCTGCAGAACAGTGTCATCCACCAGGACTACAACACCAGCGGTGGCACCAACAAGGTCGCGGATACCCGGGTAAACGGCACCGGCACCACTGTTGTCAGGCTCAACAGCCAGCTACCTGCCGATCTGGCCCAGCAACAAGTCAACCCGCTGAGCCTGCCCGGCTTCGCATTGCCGGCAGGGCAAAACGGCCTGTTCCGCTTGAGTGGGCAGGGTGGATCGGCTCAACAGGCGACCCAGGCCAATATCGGGCCGCAAAACTGGACCATGGGCAGCGCCTCGGTCAGCAGTGCTCAGCGTCAACAGAACCTGCCGGATATCCAGGCGCGCAGTTTCCAGATCGATGATGTCGCCCAAGTGGCTTCCAGCGATCGGCAACTGACCCGGGTCACCCGTCAGGCCACCGACAGCAACCTGAGCGCCAGCGCGATCGATGTCAGCGCCCCTGTCGACAATGGCGGCACCCTGGCGTTGTCAGGTCATGAAGGCAATGCCGGCGCGATCACCCAGGTGGGAGCCGTGCATGTCGAGGAGGCCAGCCAGAGCGCGGTCGTCACAGGGCCTGACCTGAGCGTGCCAACACTGCCGCTCAACCAGCGTGATCCGCTGGCCAGCGTGACCTCGCCTGTTGTTGGGAACATATCGACCGGCGCTGTCCCCGCGGTGGCCAATCCAGTAGTCGCCACTCCAGTGGCCAGCCAGGCCGTGGCCCGCGTTCAAGGCGTGCCGGATACCTCGTTCAAGCCGAACCCGCAGAAGTACCTGATCGAAACCAACCCGGTACTCACCGATCTCAAGCAGTTCATGAGTTCGGATTACCTGCTGGCAGGCCTCGGTTACGACCCCGACATCAGCGCCAAGCGCTTGGGTGATGGCTTTTACGAGCAACGCCTCGTACAGCAAGCCATCACCGCGCGTACCGGCCAGGCATTTCTCGCTGGGCAGAACTCCAACGAGGCTCAGTTCAAGTACCTGATGAACAATGCCATCGCCAGCAAGGATCAACTCAACCTGTCGGTAGGCGTGACCCTCACGTCGCAACAGGTTGCGGCCCTGACCCACGACATCGTCTGGCTCGAAGAGCACGAAGTGAGCGGCGAGAAAGTGCTGGTGCCAGTGCTGTACATGGCCCAGGCCAATGATCGTCTCGGACCTACTGGTGCATTGATTGCCGGTAATGACGTGAGCCTGATCGCCGGCCAGAACCTCGACAACGTCGGTACCTTGCGGGCTACCAACAACTTGTCGGCCACGGCAGGCAAGGACCTGGTCAACAGCGGGCTGATCCAGGCCGGCAATCGCCTGGACTTGTTGGCAGGCAACAACATCACCAACAAGGCGGGCGGCATCATCGCCGGTCGTGACGTGACGATGAACGCGATCAGCGGTGATGTGCTCAACGAGCGCAGTGTCACCTCGGTGGACAGCGTGGTACGGGGCTATTCGCACAAGGACTATGCAAACAGCGCCGCGCGTATCGAAGCCGCCAACGACATGGTCATTTCCGCCGGTCGTGACATCACCAATCCCGGCAGCGTTCTGCAAAGCGGCCGGGACATGAGCCTGAGCGCGGGGCGCGACGTCAATCTGGTGTCCACCCAGCTCAACAACAGCCTGGCGCTGGGCAAAAACCACTACAGCAGCGATATCACCCAGATCGGCTCCGAGGTCAGCGCCGGCCGCGACCTGACAGTGAAGGCCGGTCGCGATATCAACGCCATCGCCAGCGAGATCGAAGCCAAACGCAATATCACCATGGCGGCCACCGAGAACCTGACGCTGTCCTCGGCGGCTGACGAGCGGCATTCCTACGAAAAAACCAAGAAAGTCACCCGCCAGGAAGACCATGTCAGCCAGATCGCCACGACCCTCAGCGCCGGTGGCGATGTGGACCTCAGCGCCGGCAAGGACATGGCACTGATCTCCAGCCGTATCACCGCCGGCGATGAAGCCTACCTGGTAGCCGGCGACAACCTCGAACTGCTGGCGGCGCAAGACAGCGACTACTCGCTGTACGACAAGAAGAAAAAAGGCAGTTGGGGCAGCAAGCAGACCAAACGTGACGAAGTGACCAAGATCACCCACGTCGGCAGCGAGATCTCGACTGGAGGCGATCTGACGCTGGTCAGCGGCGGAGACCAGAAGTACCAGGCGGCGAAGCTGGAGAGTGACCAGGACATCACCCTGCAAAGCGGTGGGGAGATCACCTTTGAAGGGGTGAAGGACCTGCATCAGGAGAGTCACGAGAAGACTAACAACAACGCGGCTTGGGTTTCTTCCAAAGGCAAGGGCAATACCGACGAAACCCTGCGCCAGACGCAGATGCTGGCTGCCGGCGACGTCGTGATCAAAGCCGTTGACGGTCTGAAGATTGACGTCAAACAGGTGGACCAGCAAACCGTCAGCCAGAGCATCGATGCGATGGTGAAAGCCGACCCACAACTGGCTTGGCTGAAACAGGCTGAAGCCCGTGGCGATGTGGACTGGCGGCAAGTGAAGGAGATTCACGAATCCTTCAAATACAGCAACTCCGGCCTGGGGCCTGCTTCGCAGATCATCATTGCGATTGTGATGGCGGCGGTTGTCGGGCCTGCTGCTGCCGCCATGGCGGGCGGGGGGACTGTGGGAGCGGTGGCAGGTGCTGTCGCGGCAAACGCATCGACAAACGCAACGGTCAGCGCCATCAATAATCGCGGCAACCTTGGTGCTGTGTTTAAGGACACGACCTCTTCCGATGCGATGAAGGGGTATGTGATTTCAGGCGTCACGGCAGGTTTGACGGCGGCTTATTTCGATGGGTGGACGGGAACCGAGACCAATACGTCGATAGGAAAGGTCATCGTTCCACCCTCTCTGAGTACCTGGAGTGGCGTTGGGCAGTTCGCCGCCAATCAGACGCTGCAGAGCGGCACCTCCATGTTGCTGGGCAAGGCACTTGGACAGGGCGGTAGTGCCAGCGATGCCTTGAAGGGTGCCTTGTTCAACACCTTGGCGGCGGCAAGCTTCAACTTGGTCGGTGACTACACCAAAAATGTCTTGGCGGACGGCTCGTTACCTAAGATTGCGGTTCACGCGATGGTGGGCGGATTGCTGGCCAAGGCTACTGGAGGTGATTTCAAGACCGGTGCTTTGGCGGCGGGAGCGAACGAGGCGCTGGTCACCCATTTGGACAAATTGGTGGGCGGAAATGAAAACCTGCTGACCATGAGTTCGCAGATCGTCGGAGTGCTGGCGGCCGCGGGACAGAAAGATGCTGATGCAGCCCAGATGGAGAAAGGTGCTTGGGTCGCGAAGAACTCTACGCAGTACAACTGGCTTCTGCATCACGAGTCAGAGGAGATGCTGCGTGAAATTGATGAGCAAAAGACCGAAGAGGACAAAAACAGGGTTCGAGAGCGCTATGCAGAGCTAGATGAGACAAGAAACAAGGAGCTTCCAGAGCTTTGTCGGAACTCTCCTGGTTTTTGTGATCGCTTATCACAAAAGCTGCTCCAAGATGATCCGAAGCTATTGGCGTTGGCAAAGACATTGTCAGCTAGTGGAAAATATGACCAGGCGACAGTCATCGGGTTGATTATTACCAACAGTAACCTTGCTGCTGGAAGCATTATTGCTACAGAGCTGGCGACTCTTGATGAGGGAGAGAGCACTCGCTTTAAGAACGCGTTGGGTGGCGTAGCGCTTGGAGCCATATTGGGAGGAAGCAATCCAGGGCGTGGTGGTGCAAAAGGCATAATTAAGGCGAGTGAAACCATTGGTCAGCCAGTAGAGGCTGTGATAAGTGGGCGTAAGCGCTTGTTGCGGGTTGATATCGAACCTAATGGTAAGCTTCAAATACAGTCGGGGGGTGGGAAAGACTCGATCGTAGACTTCAGGCCGGATCTATCCAAACCATTGGCTCCACAGATTAATACAGCATTCAAACGACTACCTCAGTCAGCAAGAGACCAGTTGATCAGAAATGCTGAGAAAGGTCTAAAACGGTTACAAGAAACAGGAAATATGTAATGAGTAGTAGATACGCTGTTGTTTTGGGACCGGGATCTATCTTACCTGACAGAGGGTTCTTGATCAGTCAGGCTTGGGGTGATGTACCTGTCTCTTATGTCCAGGATCATGAAGTTTTCAATGAGTGCAGATTTCTCGACTTGAAAATCAATAAATGGGAGCTCAATAGTCAGTGGAGTAATAAACAGGATAGCGAGCCCTGGATAAGGATTGAAATACTTAAAGGGCAAGTACTTGAGGAATATTTGCAGAATGAAGGCTGTCCTTTGTCTGTAGAGGTTGCACGCGAAACCCTCATGATTTTTGACCTGGACGAAGGTGGGAGTGCGGTGGACGACATGTTATTGCTGCGTCTGGTGTCAGTTTTTTATGACCGCTTCAGGGTCTACAAATGGTCTGATCGTATTGAGGAAATGAGCGCAAATACCATTGCCTCTCTACCGTCACGAGACACCGTTCGTGAGCGACTCATAAAGTGTGAGTAGATGCAAAAGGAATTGCGCTTTCTGTAGTTCCTCGACAAGGAAGTATTTCTTTCGAGAGCGGAAAGACATCTGAGTGCTTCGGAGCAGCAAGGGCTGAAAACTATTCAGAATTTTGGCTACGATGTCCATGTACCCTTGGAGGCGAGCAAAAAAGGCATATCTGGCCTACCTACTGCTGAACTCAATGTTCAGAGGCTTGGGAAGGTCGATGTTTATGCGCCAAATAGTCTGAACCCTAAAGCTATTTTGCGAGAGATTGAGGAAGTGGTTGTTCAGGGGTAAGTCAGCTTGGTGGTAGTGGTTGTTTGTCGAGTTGTCAATACTAAAACTGGCAATGCAGAAGTTTTAGTAAGGCGGGTGGCTTTAAGGTCACCCGCTATTATTTACGCAGTAAGTTGTTCCTGTAGTTTTCGTCCGGCCACATCCATCAAGTCACACCCATCGCGTAACAAGATGGTACAGACCAACGTCAACTCCTGAAGAACCACAAGGTTGCTTCCGACATTTTCAGGTTCTACAAAGTTTTCCAGTAGCTGGGTCACGGCACGGATGCGATAAGCCGCTGCATCGTGCAGCACATCGATAGGCGCTTGGGTATCTATAAGCAAAGAAGGGTTGTTGCAATCGTGGCCGGTAATGGGCATGTAGCGATTCATATGTGTAACTCCATTCAGTTGAAAAGAGCTATCACTCAAACGTCGCCAAACGAAAGGTGGCAGCTGTACGCGGGTTGGCGAGCCGGGAATGGAAGACCGACAGGCCCGAAGGCCTCCCGCGCACAACTGCCGTAAAGCAGCTTTGCATGCGTAAAAGTTTCTGTAATCAGAAATCTTTTGCACACCATTCACCAGGTCGCCAAACCCGGTCGCCATCTGGGCGACTGAACGACTGTAAACCGTACTGTGGTCGGCAGAAATAAGGGGAGCGCACTGCGGGCTGTAGGGCTTTTCTGATTAGCCGAGCGAGATGCATCTGTGAAGGACGGTCATCCCGAATCAATTGCCGCCTTTAATAAGAAGCATTACTATTCACGCCTCCCCACCCTCAGCACAACGCAATGACCCCCAAGCCGCCTCGCCGCCCAGGCTTTTTCGAGCACTACGAAGAGTTGATCGGGACCTGGACGCGTCGGCTGAAGAGCCGTTCGCAGGCGGAAGACCTGGCCCATGACACCTTTGTCCGGGTGCTGGAGTCGGATGCGGCGGCGGTGCAGCAGCCGCGGGCGTATCTGCATCAGACGGCGCGCAATATTGCGGTGGATGCCTATCGCCGTGAGGATCGGCGCGGTGCCATGGAGCTGGAGGCGGTGTATCAAGGCGCGTCGCCCAGCGGCGACCCGGAGCATTTCATGCATGCGATCCAGCTGGCTGACTCCATCGAGCGGGCCCTTGGCGAGTTGCCGTTGAACTGCCGCAAGGTGTTCGTCTGGCAGAAGATCGAAGGGCTGACCCAGGCCGAGATTGCCCAGCGCCTGGGGCTGTCAAAAAACATGGTGGAAAAGTATATGATCCGCACCCTGCGGCATCTGCGCGAGCGCGTGGATGGGCCGCAGTGATGAGTGCCATGCCTTTTTCACCCCCAGCCCAACAGGATGTTCCATGACGCAGACTCGTGAGTGCGCGTGCGGGCAGGCGACGGTTCGCGATGAGGCGGCGCAGTGGTTTGTGCGCCTGCAAGAACCGGCGATCGATGCCGAGGAGCGGCAGCGTTTCGACGCCTGGCTGGCGGAGCACGACGCGCATCGGGATGAATACCAACTGCTGCAAAGCCTATGGGCGGCCACCGACCTGGTGCCCAAGGCGCGTTTGCTGGCGCTGTGCGAAGCCCCGAAGCTGGCCATCAAGCGCCGCCCGCTGCTGCGATATGCGGTGGCGGCCGGTGTGCTGGCGGTGGCCGTGGGCCTGGGGTTGTTCAGTGGCCTGAACCAGCCTGCCGGATACAGCGCCGAGTTCGTCACGGCCCTGGGCGAGCGCCGCCATGTGGCCTTGCCCGACGGTTCCCAGGTGGACCTGAACAGCCGCAGTCGCTTGCTGGTGCGTTATGAACAAGGCCAGCGCAGCGTCGAGCTGAGCGAAGGCGAGGCGATGTTCAGTGTCGAGCACGACAGCAGCCGGCCCTTTGTGGTGGCGGCCGGGGCCGGCAAGGTCACGGTCACCGGCACCCGTTTCGATGTGCGCCGCGACGCCAGCCAGACCCGGGTGGCGGTGGAGCAGGGCAGGGTGAAAGTGCAGGGGCGGGACGCCGCGGACAGCGACTTCGTCAACCTGACCGCGGGCCTGGGTACCGCGGTCGATGCCCAGGGTAAAGTGGCCGCGGCCTATGCGGTCGATCCCCAGGCGCTGACCGCCTGGCGCAGTGGCAAGCTGGTGTTCAACAACGCCAGCCTCAGCGAAGTGGCCGCCGAGGTGTCGCGTTATCGCGAGCAGCCGCTGCGGGTCGGCAGCGAGGCGGTGGGCAGGCTGCGCTTGACCAGCGTGTTCAAGGCCGACGACACCGATGCGCTGCTCAAGGCCTTGCCGAGCATCCTGCCGGTGGCGGTGAAGACCCATGCCGACGGTAGCCAGGAAATAATTGCGCGATAGATTCAGGTTTTTTTCGAGTTCTTCGTCTTCTTGTCCAACTGCAACTGGTTTGCATTAACAGACGCATCTACTTGCGATCAACAGGACTGCTCGAACTTGAAACGCCTCGACCTGAATAACAACAATCCTTGCTCGCCCTCTACCCGCTGGCTGCCGCTGGCCCTGGCCCTGGCGGTCAGTGCCGCGCTGCCCCAGGCCCATGCCGAGCAGGCGCCGAGCGCCATCCATATCCAGGCCCAGCCGTTGGGCCAGGCCCTGAGCCAGCTGGGCCTGCAAACCTCGCTGCAGGTGTTTTTCAGCCCAGAGCTGGTGGCCGGCAAACAGGCCCCGGCGGTGGACGGCAACCTGTCGCCGGAGCAGGCGCTGCGCCAGTTGCTGCAAGGCAGCGGCCTGCAATACCAGATCGATGGCGGCTCGGTGACCCTGAGCCCAGCGCCGTCGGCGGCGGGTGACGGCCCTTTGGAACTGGGCGCCACCAGCATCAGCGTGGTGGGTGACTGGCTGGGTGACGCCAACGAAGCGGTGGTGCAGAACCACCCGGGCGCGCGTACGGTGATCCGCCGTGAAGCCATGCTCGAGCAGGGTGCGATGAACGTCGGCGATGTGCTGCGTCGGGTACCGGGCGTGCAGGTGCAGGACGCCAACGGCACCGGCGGCAGCGATATTTCCCTCAACGTCGGCGTGCGCGGCCTGACTTCACGCCTGTCGCCACGCTCCACCGTGCTGATCGACGGCGTGCCGGCGGCCTTCGCCCCTTATGGTCAGCCACAGTTGTCGATGGCGCCGATCTCTTCGGGCAACCTCGACAGCATCGACGTAGTACGTGGCGCCGGTTCCGTGCGTTACGGACCGCAGAACGTCGGCGGGGTGATCAACTTCGTGACCCGGGCCATCCCGGAAAAGGCCACCGGGGAAATCGGCACTACTTTGGAAACCTCCCAGCGCGGCGGCTGGAAGCATATCGACACGGCCTTCCTCGGCGGCACCGCGGACAACGGCATCGGCGCGGCGCTGCTGTACTCCGGGGTCAACGGCAACGGCTATCGCGCCAGCAACAACGGCAACGACATCGATGACGTGATCCTCAAGACCCATTGGGCGCCCACCGACCAGGACGATTTCAGCCTCAACTTCCACTACTACGACGCCAAGGCCGACATGCCCGGCGGCTTGACCCAGAAGCAGTACGACGCCGACCCCTACCAGTCGGACCGCGACTGGGACAACTTCAGCGGCCGCCGCAAGGATGTGTCGTTCAAGTACCTGCGCCAGATCGACGAACGCACCCAGTTCGAAGTGCTGACCTACTACTCCGACAGCTTCCGTGGTAGCACCATCGCCGCCCGCGACCAGAAGACCCTGGTGTCCTATCCGCGCACCTACTACACCTTCGGCATCGAGCCGCGGGTGTCCCATGTGTTCGACCTCGGCCCGACCACCCAGGAAGCCAGCGTCGGCATGCGCTACCTGAAAGAAGGCATGCACGAACAGGCCAGCCGCCTGGCCCTGGTCAACAACCAGCCGGTGGTGCGCCCGGGCTCCGACGGCCATGTGTACCAGGACCGTACCGGCGGCACCGAGGCCACGGCCTTCTACATCGACGACAAGATCGATGTCGGCAACTGGACCATTACCCCGGGTATCCGCTTCGAGAACATCCGCACCGAATGGCACGACCGCCCGGTAGCCGGCACCAATGGCGTGCCGGTGCAGGAGAAGCGCCGCGAGATCAACAGCAACGAGCCGCTGCCGGCGCTGAGCCTGATGTACCACATCTCCGATGCGTGGAAGCTGT
>NZ_JACNAC010000024.1:0-86632 GCF_017349775.1 Pseudomonas sp. GW460-12-10-14-TSB1 | reverse complement strand
GCTTCCCAGTAATTCCGAAGGTGGCCCGCGCCTTGAAGACGTTGAATGAGGCACGCGGCCGCGGATATCGACCCTCAAGGCGCCGCACTGTTCCGTACCAACGACAGGCCATTTGAGCATTCCCCGTGACCGACGGCGAATTTCACCTAATCTGAAACCTCATCGCCCACAGAAAAACAACACGCGGGGCCCATCATGAGCGTGCAACTCAACCACACCATCGTCTGGTGCCGCGACAAACAACGGTCGGCGGATTTTCTCGTGCACCTGCTCGACCTGCCGCCACCGACGCCCTTCGGTCCGATGCTGGTGGTGCAGCTGGATAACGGCGTGTCCCTGGATTACTACAACAACGACCCGCCCATCGCGTCCCAGCACTATGCCTTTCTCGTCGCCGCCGACGACTTCGAACCGATACTGCAACGCATCCGCCAGCGCGGCCTGGCGTTCTGGGCCGACCCGGGCAAGCAGCGCCCCAATGAAATCAACCGCCATGAAGGCGCTCGCCGGGTGTATTTTGATGACCCCGACGGCCACCTGCTGGAAGTGTTCAGCCAGACCTGAGCCCCCCATCCCCTGCCCTGGAGTTCCCTGCGCCATGCTCTCACTGGATTTTCTCGTGACCTCGCTGATCGTCGTGCTGATCCCCGGCAGCGGCGTGATCCTGACCATTTCCACGGCGCTGGTGGCCGGCAAGCGCGCCAGCCTGTTCACCGCCATCGGTTGCACCGCCGGGATAGTCCCGCACCTGCTGGCTTCGGTGCTGGGCCTGTCGGCCATCCTGCACACCAGCGCGCTGGCCTTCCAGGGCTTGAAGTTCGCGGGGGTCGCCTACCTGCTGTACCTGGCCTACGCCACCTGGCGCGACCGCTCGGCCTTCGCCGTGGACACCAGCGCTCCTGCCGCCAGCGCCGGCGGCCTGGTGCTCAAGGCCTGCCTGCTGAACATCCTCAACCCCAAGCTGACGATTTTCTTCCTGGCCTTCCTGCCGCAGTTCATCAGCCATGACGGCCCGTCGCCGGCCATGCAGATGCTCGGCCTGAGCGGCGTGTTCATGGCCATGACCTTCGCCGTGTTCGTGGTCTACGGCCTGCTGGCCAACCTGTTCCGCAAGGCGGTGATCGAGTCGCCCCAGGTGCAGAACTGGCTGCGCCGCAGCTTTGCCGCCAGCTTCGCCGCCCTGGGCCTGAACCTGGCGTTCGCCCAGCGCTGAACCGTTGTACGCAACACCGGCATGACATTGATCTCTCGACGAGGACAAGGACATGAACCGCAGCGACGTACTGATCATTGGCGCCGGCCCCACCGGCCTGGTTCTGGCGCTGTGGCTGAGCCGCCAGGGGGTCAAGGTGCGCATCCTCGACCTGACCGCCGGCCCGGGCACTACCTCCCGGGCCCTGGCGGTGCAGGCCAGGACCCTTGAGCTGTACCGCCAGCTGGACCTGACCCAGGCCATCCTCGACCAGGGTCACCGGGTGCCGGCCGCCAACCTCTGGGTCAAGGGCGAACAGGCCGCCCACCTACCCCTGAGCAGCATCGGCGCGGACCTGACGCCCTACCCCTTCCTGGAAATCTACCCGCAGGACCAGCACGAACAATTGCTGATCGAGCGCCTGGAGCGTTTCGGTGTGACGGTCGAGCGCCAGACCGAACTGCTGAGCTTCACCGACCACGGCCACCTGATCAGCGCCCAGCTGCGCGGCGCCGACGGCCAGGAGGAAACCTGCCAGGCCTTCTACCTGGCCGGCTGCGACGGCGCCCGCTCGACGGTGCGCAAGACCCTGGGCATCGACTTTCCCGGCGGCACCTATCAGCAGGTGTTTTATGTGGCGGATGTCGACGCCCAGGGCCCGGCGCTCAATGGCGAGCTGCACGCCGACCTCGACGAGGCGGATTTCCTCGCGGTCTTTCCGCTGGCCGGCGAAGGCCGGGCACGGCTGATCGGCACGGTGCGCGACGAGCGCGCCGAACACGCGGAAACCCTCAAGTTCGAGGACGTCAGCCGGCGCGCCATGGACAGCCTCAAGGTCCAGGTCGACCGGGTCAACTGGTTCTCCACCTACCGCGTGCATCACCGGGTGGCCGAGCGCTTCTTCAGCGGCCGCGCCTTCCTGCTCGGCGACGCCGCCCATGTGCACAGCCCGGCCGGCGGTCAGGGCATGAACACCGGGATCGGCGACGCCATCAACCTGGCCTGGAAACTCGCCGCGGTGCTCAGCGGCAAGGCCGAAGAGCACCTGCTGGCGACCTATGAGTTCGAACGCATCGAATTCGCCCGGCGCCTGGTGGCCACCACCGACCGGGTGTTCAGTTTCATCACCGCCGACGGGCCGATCGCCAATCTGCTGCGCACCCGCCTGGCGCCGCTGCTGATTCCCAAGGTGACCGCGGTGGAAGCGGCGCGCGAGTTCCTGTTTCGCACGGTGTCGCAGATCACCCTCAACTACCGCGACATGCCCCTGAGCTGCGGCAGCGCCGGCCATGTCCACGGCGGCGATCGCCTGCCCTGGGCCCACGGCGCCGTCACCGACAACTTCGCCAGCCTCGACCACCTGGGGTGGCAGGTGCATGTGTACGGCGTCACCAGCGACGCCCTGCGCGCCTGGTGCGCCGAGCGGCAACTGCCGCTGACGGTGTTCGACTGGGAACCGGCGCACCAGGCCGCCGGCCTGGCGCGCAACGGCTTCTACCTGCTGCGGCCGGACACCTACGTGGCGCTGGCGGAAAAGTCGGCGGACCCGAAGGTCATGGAGCGGTATTTCGAGGAGCGCAAGATTGCGTTGTGAGTAGCGTTGCAGCCGCAGTCGACTGGGCAGCAGGGATTTTTTGCGGTGTTAGAGCTGACGCAATCGCGGGCAAGCCTCGCTCCTACAGAAGCACGCCATCTTCTTCTGTAGGAGCGAGGCTTGCCCGCGATGAGGCCCTTGAGGGCTATGCATTTACATCTGGAACACCGCTGGAGCGCGTCAAATCCCGCTCAACGCCAGGTCCATGGCGAAGTAGGTGAAGATCAGATCCGCCCCGGCACGCTTGATCGAACCCAGGCTTTCGCGCACCACCCGCGCCTCGTCGATGGCCCCGGCCAGGGCGCCGAACTTGATCATCGCGTACTCGCCGCTGACCTGATACGCCGTCACCGGCAGGCGCGAGGCTTCGCGGATGTCGCGGATGATGTCCAGGTAGGCACCGGCCGGCTTGACCATCAGCGAGTCCGCGCCTTCCTGCTCGTCCAGCAGCGACTCGCGCACCGCTTCGCGGCGGTTCATCGGGTTCATCTGGTAGCTCTTGCGGTCGCCTTTCAACGCGCTACCACCGGCCTCGCGGAACGGACCGTAGAGCGCCGAGGCGAACTTGGTGGAATAGGCCATGATCGCGGTCTGGGTGAAGCCGGCTTCGTCCAGGGCGCGGCGGATGGCCTGGACCTGCCCGTCCATGGCCGCCGACGGCGCGATCACATCGGCGCCGGCACGGGCCGCGGCTACCGCCTGCTTGCCGAGGTTGACCAGGGTCTGGTCGTTGTCCACTTCATGGCCATGCAGCACGCCGCAGTGGCCGTGGTCGGTGTACTCGCAGAAGCAGGTGTCGGACATCACGATCATCTCCGGCACCGCGTCCTTGGCGATCCGCGACATGCGCGACACCAGGCCGTTGTCGTTCCAGGTGTCGCTGCCGTTGCTGTCCAGGTGGTGAGAGACGCCGAAGGTCATCACCGACTTGATCCCGGCGCGGGCGTAACGCTCGATCTCCCCGGCCAGCTTGGATTCCGGAATGCGCATCACCCCCGGCATGCTCTTGATCGGCACGAAATCGTCGATCTCTTCCTCGACAAAAATCGGCAGCACCAGGTCGTTGAGGCTGAACTCGGTTTCCTGGAACAGGCTGCGCATCTGTTCGGAACGGCGCAGGCGACGGGGACGGGCTTGGGGGAACTGGCTGGACATGGGATTTCCTCAGGGCAGGCCAAGTAAGACAAGACTGGGTGGGATAACGACCGCAGCTAAAAAGAGCGAAGCTTATGCCCGAAGCCGCGACCGGCACAAACACCGCGTCGCCAAGACTGCGTTTCCGCTTTGGTAACAATGCCCGTGAACACGGAGGGTTACGCCTGTCAGACAAATGGCCCGAGGCGCAACTGTCGGGCCGATTTTCGATCTAAATAACACACGCCCGAGCCGTTCGCGCGGGCCTTGAAGGCCAGTGCCTGCGGCAGGTATTGCTCGCGTGTGCAGGACCGCCCGCCCCATGGAGACGGCCCTGGCGGATCGCCTGCCGGGCATCCTCGAGCACTCAAATCGAGCCCCTTGGCAGCACGTTTCGCGGGATGGCTGTCGTGGGCGGAAAGACCGGGCTTGCAGGCCTGCGGGCCCGGTTGCCGTTCTGTCGTGGCGGGTCGCCCCAGGGAGGGCTCGCGGCCCGCCCTCAACCCGGGAGGAGAAGCGAAAATGGCCAACTCCGTGAAAAAAATGCCGATCCAGACTGAAGACAAGGCCACCCGGCGCTCGACCATGAGCGACCTGTGGCAACCCCTGGAAAAACTGCGGCAACAGGTCGATCACCTGTTCGATGACTTCAATCGCGGCCCCGGCCTGTCTCCCTTCAGCCGTGGGCTGTTCGATGTGGATCCGTTCTGGCGGCGCGAACTGATCGGCCGTGGCATGCCTGCCGTCGACATCACCGAGAAAGACGAAAGCTTCGAAATCACTGCCGAATTGCCCGGCATGGATCAGAAGAATATCGAGATCAAACTCTCTGACGGCAGCCTGATCATCAAGGGTGAAAAGAGAGAGGAAACGCAAGAAAACAGAAAGGGCTACCACCTGAGCGAGCGTCATTACGGTTCCTTCGAGCGGGTGTTCAACCTGCCCAAAGGGGTCGATGCCGAGAAGATCGAGGCGAGCTTCAGCAAAGGCGTGCTGAGCATCTCGCTGCCAAAAAAACCTGCCGCCATGACTGCGGACAAGGTCGTGCAGATCAAGGGCGAATGACCCAGGCCAGCCAGCCCCTTGCCGGGCAACCGGCAAGGGGCTTTTTTTGCCGGCCAACAATAGGGACTGTGAATCCATCGTGTCGGCAAGGCGCATGACAATCAGACACGAATGCCCCGCTCAGCGCGAGCGGTTGAGCGCCACGGCCGCCAGGATCAGCGCCTGCAAGGCGGCCTCGTCAAGGCTGTCACCCTCATGCAGATCGATCGCCCGTCGGGTATTGCCCTCGAGGCTGGCGTTGAACAGGCCTGCCGGGTCGTCCAGCGCAGCACCCTTGGCGAAGGTCAGCTTCACGACGCTCTTGTAGGTCTCGCCGGTGCAAAGAATGCCGCCGTGAGACCACACCGGCACCCCGCGCCACTTCCACTCCTCGACCACCTGCGGGTCGGCCTGCCTGATCAGCCCCCGGACCCGGGCCAGCATCTCGCCGCGCCAGTCGCCCAGCTCCTCGATGCGCCCGTCTATCAGCTGTGAAGCGGAGCCGCTCTGCTCTGCCGGCGTGGCGTCGCGGGTATGCTTTTTCATCCTGGTCATCCTCTGGAGGGGTCTCGTCCCGACCCTTGAGTATCGCCGACGAGCCGTTTCCCTCCAGGTAACCGACGAGCATCACACCGGCAGTTCGGTGCTCAGTTTGATTTTCTGCATGGGAATTTCCGTCTTCAGGCTCTGTACGCCCTTGATGCGGGCCAGGTGCTTGATCTGGAACTGCCGATAGGCCTCCAGGTCCGAGGCGACCACCCGCAGCAGGAAATCACAGTCGCCCGCCATCAGATGGCACTCCAGCACTTCAGGCAACTCGCGCACGGCATTGACGAAGCGGTCCACCGTGACCTCGTCCTGCCCGGTCAGCCAGACCCGGACGAACAGGGTCAGTGCCATATTGATCTTCAAGGGATTGACCAGCGCCACATAACGCTCGATGACGCCAGCCTCTTCCAGCAGGCGCACGCGCCTCAGGCAGGGCGATGGCGAGAGGCCGACCTGTTTGGCCAGCTCGAGATTCTGCAAGCGCCCGTCGCGCTGAAGGGCTCGCAGGATGCGACGATCCGTAGCGTCAAGTTCCATCGGCATTAAAATCCACAAATTGTTTATTTAGAGGTTACAGATGCCAATATTCATGGGTTTCTCCCTATCTTGGCAATCCGATTTCTCTCGATGGCTGGAATAATTACCCAACCTGGAGGTGAATCATGAATAAAAGCAATCCGACCCTGGCGGCCAGCCGCAACGGGGAATTCGAAAGAGAACTGTCACGCGGCGCAAAGGCCGTCTTGCCGGTGCTGCTGGGGTTTATCCCCTTTGCCCTGGTGCTGGGGGCGCAAGCCTCGCAAAAGGACCTGAGCGCCTATGCAGTGGCGCTGATGACCGGCCTGAATTTCGGCGGCGGCTCGGAGTTCGCCGCCATCGAGCTCTGGTCTTCCCCGCCGCAGGTGCTGGTGATCGTGGCCATGACGCTACTGGTCAACAGCCGCCACCTGCTGATGGGCGCCGCGCTGGCGCCCTACTTGCAACATCTGCCGCTGAGCAAGGCGCTGCCGTCGCTGTTCCTGATGTGCGACGAAAGCTGGGCCATGGGCCTGGCCGACGCCCGGCTCAAAGACCGGCCCTCGGGCGTCCCGGCCTTCAGCCTGGGCTATTTTCTCGGCGTAGCGCTCTGCCTGTGGCTGACCTGGATGCTGTTCACCGCCCTGGGCGCGATCATCGGCCCGGTGCTGGGCGACCTGCGCGCCTACGGCTTCGACATGGCCTTTGCCGCGGTCTTCCTGGTGTTGCTGCGCGGCATGTGGCGCGGGGTGCATGCAGCGCTGCCCTGGCTGTTCAGCCTGGTCACCGCCGCGCTGTTCTACCGGCTGATCCCGGGGGGCTGGTATGTGCTGGCCGGTACCGTGGCCGGCCTTATCGCAGCTTATCTGTGGGCGAAATCATGATCGACGCGCCAACCCTACTGACTATCCTGGCGATGGCCGGCGTGACCTACCTCACCCGGGTGCTGGGCTTCGTCCTGCTGCGTAACGGCACACTCAGCCCCACGGTGCAGGAGGTCATGCTCGCGGCGCCGGGCTGTGTACTGATTGCCGTGATCACACCGAAGTTCGTCAGCGGCCATCCCGCGGACCTGATCGCCCTGGCGCTGACCCTGTTCGCCGCCACGCGCCTGCCCCTTCTTCCCGTGGTGTTGATTGCCATCCTGGCAACCGCGACATTACGTTACCTGTTGCCCGCCTGAGCGCTAAATCGAGGACTGCAATGCCAGCATCTGTCAGCGAAGAATCCCGTTGGATAGCTACACCCGGTGGCCGTCTGTTTTCCCGTTGCTGGGCGCCGGCCGGCGAAACCGGTGAGCGGCCGCGACCGCCGATAGTGCTGTTTCATGACTCCCTTGGTTGCGTGGAACTGTGGCGGGATTTTCCGCAGCGGCTCTGCCAGCTCACCGGGCGCAAGGTGCTGGCCTACGACCGGCTGGGGTTCGGCCAGTCCGATGCCTACCCGGGGGACCTGCCCATGGGGTTTATCCGGGACGAGGCCGAGCGCTTCTTCCCCCTGCTGCTGGCGGGATGGGGTATCGAGCGTTTCGTGGCCTTAGGGCACAGCGTTGGCGGGGCCATGGCGGCGACCTGCGCGGCGCTTTATCCGCAGCCTTGCCAGGCGCTGATCACCGAGTCGGCGCAAGCCTTTGTCGAAGACCGCACCCGCCACGGCATCCAGTTCGCCAAGCAGCAGTTCCAGGCACCGGGACAGATGGAGCGCTTGCAGCGGTATCACGGCGACAAGGCGCCCTGGGTGCTCGCGGCCTGGACCGAGACCTGGCTGTCGGAAACCTTCCAGCCCTGGACCCTGGAAAGCACCGTGCCCTCCATCGACTGCCCGCTGCTGGTGCTGCATGGCGCGGACGACGAATACGGCTCCCTGCTGCACCCCGAGCGCATCGCCCGGCTGGCGACCGCGCGCCAGCGCCGCCTGATCCTGGAAAACTGTCATCACGTCCCTCACCGCGAAGCACCGGAGGCGGTCCTGGATGCGGTGCACCAGCATCTGCAGATCGATAACGACTAACGGGGCCATACCCGCCGATGGAATAAGTGGCGTTGCTCGGCCATGCGCACTCGCCCCTGGTGCAGGCGGTGTTTCAGCGTTGACCGGACAGGGTCGCGACCATGCCTTCGACTGCGGAACTTCGAATGCAGGACGTCAAATGCGGGGGCTGTGTTGTTTTAGCGGGGGGGGGGGTAGACATCGAGAGCCAGGCACGCCATCCATGCGCGCCTGGTTTCTTTACAGCGGGAGGTGAATCAGTTCCACGGACGGTCGCCGTTCTCGTCCTTGACCCGGGTCGGCAGGCCCATCAGGTCCAGCGCCTTGAGGAACGGCTCGGCTGGCAGCTCCTCGACGTTGACCATGCGCTGCACATCCCATTCGCCACGAGCCACCAGCAGGGCCGCGGCCACCGGCGGTACGCCCGCGGTGTAGGAAATGCCCTGGCTGTCGGTTTCGGCAAAGGCTTCTTCGTGGCAGGCCACGTTGTAGATGAAGACTTCGCGCGGCTGGCCATCCTTGGTGCCCTTGACCAGGTCGCCAATGCAGGTCTTGCCGGTGTAGCCCGGCGCCAGCGAGGCGGGATCGGGCAGCACGGCCTTGACCACTTTCAGCGGCACCACTTCCAGGCCTTCGGCGGTCTTGACCGGTTGCTCGGAGAGCAGACCGAGGTTCTTGAGCACGGTGAACACGTTGATGTAGTGCTCGCCGAAACTCATCCAGAAGCGCACGTTGGGCACGTCGAGGTTCTTCGACAGCGAGTGCACTTCATCGTGACCGGTCAGGTACAGGTTCTGCGAACCGACCACTGGCAGGTCGTCGGTGCGCTTGACTTCGAACATGGTGTTGCTGGTCCACTGGTTGTTCTGCCAGCTCCACACCTGTCCGGTGAATTCGCGGAAATTGATTTCCGGATCGAAATTGGTGGCGAAATATTTGCCATGGGAACCGGCATTGACGTCGAGAATGTCGATCGAATCAATGCGGTCGAAATACTGTTGTTTGGCCAGGGCCGCATAGGCGTTGACCACACCCGGGTCGAAGCCCACGCCGAGAATGGCGGTGACGTTCTTCTGCTGGCATTCCTCGAGGTGCTTCCACTCGTAGTTGCCATACCAGGGCGGCGTCTCGCAGATCTTGCCCGGCTCTTCGTGAATGGCGGTGTCCAGGTAGGCCACGCCGGTATCGATGCAGGCACGCAGCACCGACATGTTGAGGAAGGCGGAACCGACGTTGATGACGATCTGCGATTCGGTCTCGCGGATCAGCGCCTTGGTCGCCTCGATGTCCAGCGCGTTGAGCGCGTAGGCCTTGATTTCAGCAGGCTGTTTGAGGCTGCCCTTGGCCTTGACGCTGTCGATGATGGCCTGGCATTTGGAGATGTTGCGCGACGCGATAGCAATACGACCGAGTTCGTCGTTGTGCTGCGCGCACTTGTGGGCCACCACCTTGGCGACACCTCCTGCACCAATGATAAGAACGTTCTTCTTCAATTTCTTTATCTCTCCTTTCCGCCAGCTTACGAGAGGCTGGACAGGTAGTCTTCGAACCCAAATTCACGAACCACCTCGACACTACCGTCGAGTTGTTTCACTACGATGGACGGCATTTTCAGGCCGTTGAACCAGTTTTTCTTGACCATGGTGTAACCCGCCGCGTCAACGAACGACAGCCGATCGCCGATGGTCAGCGGACGATCGAATTGGTACTCGCCGAAGATGTCTCCGGCCAGGCAAGACTTGCCGCACACCATGTAGGTGTGTTCGCCCGCGCTGGGCGCCAGCTTGGCATTGAGGCGATAGATCAGCAGATCGAGCATGTGCGCCTCGATGGAGCTGTCGACCACCGCCAGGTGCTTGCCGTTGTAGAGGGTGTCGAGCACGGTGACTTCCAGCGAGGCGCTCTGGGTGATCGCCGCTTCGCCCGGCTCCAGGTAGACCTGCACGCCGTACTTCTCGGAGAACGCCTTGAGGCGCGCGCAGAACTCATCCAGGGCATAGCCTTCGCCGGTGAAATGGATGCCGCCGCCGAGGCTGACCCATTCGACCTTGTGCAGCAGGTGGCCGAAACGTTCCTCGATGGTGCCCAGCATCTGGTCGAACAGGCCGAAGTCGCTGTTCTCGCAGTTGTTGTGGAACATGAAGCCTGTGATCTGCTCGATGACCGCCTCGACCTTTACCGGGTCCCACTCGCCCAGGCGGCTGAACGGACGCGCCGGGTCGGCCAGCAGGTAATCGGAACTGCTCACCTGGGGGTTGACCCGCAGACCGCGGACCTTGCCCTCGGACGCCGCGGCGAAGCGCTGCAGCTGGCCGATGGAGTTGAAGATGATCTTGTCGCAGTTGTCGAGCATCTCTTCGATTTCATCGTCGGCCCAGGCCACGCTGTAGGCGTGGGTCTCGCCGGCGAACTTCTGCCGGCCGAGCTTGAGCTCGTACAGCGACGACGAGGTGGTGCCGTCCATGTACTGCTGCATCAGGTCGAACACCGACCAGGTGGCGAAGCACTTGAGCGCCAGCAGGGCCTTGGCCCCGGACTGTTCGCGCACGTAAGCGATCTTCTCCATGTTGCCGAGCAGTTTCTGTTTGTCGATGAGGTAGTACGGCGTTTTGATCATTTCGAGGCCTCCGGCCAGGCCAGCCAAAAAAAGGATGCGCATTGTGCCTTCACTGAAGGCATATCGAAAGGGCGGACGGTCAGTTCGCTGAGTCAGGGCTTCGTCTCATGCTCGGAACGAGCCGCCCGCGGGTCCGTTCCGGGCATCGCCGGGTACCCCCGAGGGGGTGTCTTCCCTGGCGTTGCGCCGACCATGCGCGGTGTCGTGTGCTCGCGGCGGCCGCTCGCCGAGTACCGTCGGTTAGGGCTTGGCCTTTGGAAATCGACGAGCGTCATGGATAGAAAACCACGGGCTGATGACAAATGCGCTGGCGGCTCGAAGCGCTTTGCGGCCCAGGTGGGTAGACAGCCCGATGATTGGCGGTCATTTGCCGACTTGGGCAACCCTGCCCGGCCCCTCGCTTTGCGCAAACACGTATCTGTTCTTCCCCAGTTTCTTGGCCAGGTACATGGCCTGGTCCGCGGCCCGCAACAGCTGATCCGCTTCCACCCCATGGGTCTGGTAGAACGCCGCGCCGAGGCTTGCGGAAACATCGGCCTTCACTCCCGAGATCATCAGCGGCTGGCCGACCACATGAATGATCCGGTCGAGAATCGGGGCCACTTCGTCGATCGATCCAAGGTCATCCAGGACCACAACGAACTCATCGCCGCCCACGCGTGCCAGAAGGTCACATTCCCTCAGACAGGACTGCAGGCGATCGGCGATGATGATCAGCAACTGGTCACCCGCCGCATGCCCCAGGTTATCGTTGACCAGCTTGAAGCCATCCAGGTCCAGATAACAGACCACCACCTTGGCGTTGCGCCCTTGCACTCTTTCGAGAATCGCATCGAGCTTCATGCCCAGCAGCCGTCTATTGGGAAGGTGGGTCAAGGGGTCGTACATGGCGATTTCCTGCAGTCTTTTTCGCTGCTGGTCCAAGGTCGCCAGGGAGTAAGCGAGCCAGGCCATCAGCGTGGCCCCCAGCAGCACCAGAAAAGCCTGGAACAGCAGCAGACCGGTATTTCGCCAGTCGGCGATCCTGGAAACCCGAAGCTCCCACTGCGCCTCGTACAGGGTTACCGGAATGCGCGCGGCCGCCGCGCCCAAGGGTGCGGCGGATGCCTGGATCACCTCTTCCTGCCCGGTTTCCGGGTTCACCCCGGAAAACCTGTAGGCATAACCCAGCTTCTCCAGGGACGGTAAATCCGAGTCGGCAAAGGCATCCGGAAACTTCAAGGTCACGACCGTGTAACCCCAGAAGTACTTCCTGCCATTGGGTTCTTGCAGAAATACCGGCAACGTTCCTATCGCGCCCTGCGGCCCCTGGATCAAGGTGAATGGCCCGCGGAACAGCAACTCGCCTTCACGAACGTTCTTGATGACTTCGACCCGATCCTTGCCCTCGAAAAGATCATGGTTCTTGACCAGGATATTGGGAGCGGCCGGCTCTATTTGCCGAATCACGCCCTCCGGCGCCAGCGACAATGCAAAGGCGCCTTTGTACATGGGCAGCATGTAGCGCACCAGCTGGTTGAAATGCGGAACCTTGCCCTCCCCCTGATGGACCATTACCGCCAGGGTATTGGTCGATGACAAAGCGTGCTGTATGACTTTCTCGATCGAGCTGGCGTAACTGCTGGCTACTTGAATGGTATGGGCCGAGTCAGCCTCGCGCGCGGCCGAATTCAATTTGACGACAACAAAAGCCCCCGCCAGCAAACATAGGACAAACACCGACACCGAGACTTTTATCTTGTCGAAGCCAGAGAAAACCTTGGTTACCACTTCTTGCATCACCGGCACCCTGTTTTATTGCTATTGGTCGTAGGGATCTCGACTGGGGCAAAGGCGCTTGCCGCCCCGTCAGACGCAGGAAATCATTCCTCATCCTTTACTTCGTCCTTGAAGAACCCAAGCCAGGGCTGGGACATTACCGGGAAGTGCAGCCGTTGACCCTGGTAAAGTCCCTAGGTTCCATGCTCCATTTACCTATTCCAGCTCATTGCCGGGCGCCAGGCACGCCGCTCGATGCGGCACGACCTTAGCCGGCTCCAGAAGCCTATCGCGGGGCCCGCACCGCTCAATCATCCTCTTGCAACTTGATGCCCCGGGCATGCAGCAGGTGGGGCACCAGCAGCACCAGCAGGGTCATCGCCAGGAAGGCGGCGGATATGGGTTGGGTGACGAATATCGACCAGTCGCCCTGGCTGATGGACAAGGCATTGCGCAGCTGTTTTTCCGCCATCGGCCCCAGCAGCATGCCGACGATCACCGGCGCGACCGGGAAGTCGAAACGCCGCATCAGCACCCCGCCCCAGCCGATCGCCAGCATCAGCAACAGGTCGAAGGACGAATGGCGCATGCCATACACGCCGATGGAGGCGAACACCAGGATCCCGGCATTGAGGTACGGCCGGGCGATCCGCAGCAGCTTCACCCAGAGCCCGACCAGCGGCAGGTTCAACACCAGCAAGATGACGTTGCCGATGTACAGCGAGGCCACCAGGGTCCAGACCAGGTCGCCGGAAGTCTGGAACAGCAGCGGCCCCGGCTGCAGGTTGTAGTTCTGGAACGCCGCCAGCAGGATCGCCGCGGTGGCGGAGGTCGGGATGCCGAGGGTCAGCAGCGGCACCAGGGAACCGGTGGCGCTGGCATTGTTGGCAGCTTCCGGGCCGGCCACCCCTTCGATGGCGCCCTGTCCCTTGTTGGCGGCAAAGTCTTGTGGGTGCTTGCTCAGCTTGCGCTCGGTGGAATAGGACAGGAAGGTCGGGATTTCCGCGCCGCCGGCCGGGATCGAACCGAAGGGAAAGCCGATCAGGGTGCCCCGCAGCCAGGCGGGAATCGAGCGCCTCCAGTCCGCGCGGGTCATCCACAGCGACGTCAGGCGATGCCGGCCGGACGCTTCCTCCTTCTGATACAGCAAGCTGTACAAGGCCTCCCCCACGGCAAACAGACCGACCGCCACCAGCACCACTTCGATGCCATCGACCATTTCGGGAACGCCCAGGGTGTAGCGGGCAATGCCCGAGGTCGAATCGAGGCCGATCAGGCCGATGCTCAGGCCCAGCCCCAGCGAAGCAAAACCGCGCAGCATGGACGCGCCGAGCACCGCCGACACCGTGGTGAAGGACAGCACCAGGATCGCGAAATACTCCGCGGGGCCAAACTTCAACGCCAGCATGGCGACGAGGGGAGCAAACAGGGTCAGCAACACCGTGGCGATGGTGCCGGCGAAAAACGAGCCGATCGCCGCGGTGGCCAGGGCCGGCCCGGCGCGGCCGTTGCGGGCCATGAGGTTGCCCTCCAGGGCGGTGACCATGGACGACGACTCACCCGGGGTATTGAGCAGGATCGAGGTGGTCGAGCCACCGAACTGTGCGCCGTAATAGATCCCGGCGAACATGATCAGCGCGCCCGTGGGATCGACCTTGGCGGTGATCGGCAACAGCAGGGCCACGGTCAGTGCCGGGCCGATCCCCGGCAACACGCCGATCGCCGTGCCCAGCAGGCAACCGATAAAACCCCAGAGCAGATTGATCGGCGCCAGCGCCGCGGAAAAACCTGCTGCCAAGCTCAAGAGAATGTCCACCTTGTGACCTCCTTCGGCCCGGCTCAGATCCAGGCGTTGACCAGGGGTGGCAGGGCCACGCCCAGCCCGGCGTTGAACAGCCAGTAGATCGGCAGAGTCAGGGCGATGCCGATGGCCAGGTCACGCAGCGGACGCCGACTGCCGAACCCCCGTGCCGAACAGGCAAACAACAACCCGGCGGCCAGGACGAAACCGATCAGGTTGATCAGCACCGCAATCGCCACCAGGCCAGCGGTGACCCAGGCCGCCCCCAGCCTGCCGCCGGGCTGGGCCTGGGCGCTGTCGTCGCCGGGTTCGGCCAGCTCGCGGAAACCACCGGTGCAGGCCTGGTAGCTCAACAGCAGGCCCACGGCCCCCAGAAAGGCGCCGACGGCGCAGGGATAGACATGGGCACCGAGGATGACGAAGCCCATCTCGGGCGGAAAGCGCAAGGCGCCGATGACCAGCACCAGGCTGACGGCGACCAGCCCCAGGCCAATCGCCAACTGCGACAGCGCGACCCTGCTGCGCCCGGCCATCTCAAAGCAGCCCGACCTTGACCAGCATCGCCCGCAGACGCTGGTGTTCCTCAGCTACGAACTTGCCGAACTCATCACCGGTAAGGATGCTCGGCGACCAGGCGTTGGCTTTCACATTGTCCTGCCAGACCTTGCTGTTGGTGGCGGCCAGGACCGCGTCGGTGACTTGCTTGCGCTGCTCGGCCGTGAGGTTGGCCGCGCCATAGACACCGCGCCAGTTGCCGATGATCACGTCGTAGCCATTCTCCTTGAGGGTCGGTGCATCGATGCCGGGAACGCGCTCCGGAGCGCCGATGGCGAGCAGGCGGAACTGCTTGGACTGCACGTACTTGGCCAGCTCGGCATAACCGCCGGTGATCACCGTGATGTGCCCGCCCAGGGTCGCGGCCACCACTTCGCCGCCGCCGGCATAGGCGACGTAGTTCACCTTGTTCACCGGCACGTCCATCTTGCTCGCCAGCTCGGCGATGCCGATATGGTCGATGGAGCCCTTGGAGCCACCGCCCCATTTGATGCTGGCCGGGTTGGCCTTGAAGTCCTTGAGCAACTCCTCGAGGGTCTTGTAGGGCGACTCGTCACGCACGGCGAACACGTTGTATTCGGTGAACAGGCGGGCGATCGGCGTCACGTCTTTCAGGCTGATCTGCGGCTTGTTCTGCTCCACCGCGGTGACCATGATCGCCCCCACCACCAGCAGCGCATTAGGGTCGCCCTTGGTGCTGTTGGCGAACTGCGCCAGCCCCAGGGTGCCACCGGCGCCGCCCTTGTTCTCGAAGGTCACGGACTTGGCCGTGCCGGCCTCGAGCAAAGCCTTGCCCAGGACCCGCGCGGTCTGGTCATAACCGCCGCCCACGGAGCCCGGGGCCATGAACTTGACTGTATCCAGGGCAAACGCCGGGGTTGCGAGGGTGAGCGTGGCGAGGCTGGCGGCAATGGCCAGGCCGCGGCTGAATCGACGCAGTGCTGTGAACATCAGGTTTCTCCCGAGACTATTGTTTTTGTTGATACCGGTTGAATGCGCCCAGGGCAGTCGCCCTGTGTGGCCTGGGGTTAAGTGTAGACGGCCAGAGGTTGGCGACCGCCAGAGGAGAGAGCCCAGGGTAAACAAAACGACCAGGGCCAGGCGCTCCCGCCAAGGGCGCGCCTGGGGAGTCTTGGTTCGGGGTGGCAAGGGGTTGGCCGGTACAAGGCCCGGCCGTGCTTGTCAGCGAGGGAGAATCAGCGATTCAGCAAGAGAGGATCGGCGATCCTTGCCCATCACGAGCGGGTTTTCACGGTGATGAACATATGCAGCCGATCGTGGATTTCCTGGAGGGTGTGGCGGAACGGTTCATGTTTGTCGCTGGTGACCGGGTCCTCGAAGTTCCAGACGATCACCTCGCCGGAGGACGGCATGCGCGCGGCCTCTTCCGAGGACTTGTCGCACAGGGTGATGACATAGTGGAACTGCTGCCCCGCGAACTCGTCGAGGGCCTTGCTGCGCAGCCCCTCGGTGTCGATGCCGATATGCTCGAGAGACTCCAGGGTGCGCGGGTCGATCTCGCTGGCCTCCAGGCCGGCGCTAAAGGCATCGAAATCTTCGGCGTCGGCGTGGCGCAGCAGCGCTTCGGCCATCAGCGAGCGGGCGTCATTCCTGGCGCACACGAACAGCACGCGGCGTTTGTCACTCATGGTTCATGTCCCCTGTTTTCAGACTGCTGGGATAGTGCCCCGGAAAATCGCACTTTTTATTACAGCCTGTTTTTCGACCACGGGATGCCGCGACGACGGCGCGCAGGCGTTGCCTCGTCGATTGATTCCGGCGTGGCCGGCGAAGGATTGAAATAGAGCGACAGAACACCCTGGCGGGAACCGCTGGCCGGAGGAAGGCCAGCGGTTTGCAGATGATACTTGGTAATCAGTTGTTACATATCAGGCCATGCAGCACGCCGAAACGCAGCCCCGGCTCGGAAGGCGTCATATGGGTGACGCCAAACACCTTGAACGCCGCCAGCATCACCGCCAGGCCGCCGGGCAGGATACTCAGGCGATGGGACTGCAACCCCGCCAGCCTCAGGCGTTTGACATGCCCGGCTTCCAGCAGGCGCAACGACAGGCGCAACAACCCGCCGTAGGTGATGCCGTCCTGGCCATAGTCGTTCAGGCCGTTGGCCTTGAGCACCTTGGCCAGGAACCGGGCGGTGCCCGAGGAACCTATGGCCTGCTGCCAACCCAGCTGGCGATAGCGCCGGGCGACTTTCTCGAACTTCAGGCTGGCCATGCGCTCGGCTTCCTGCAGGGCGTGAGCCGAGACCGCACCGCCCGGAAAGTAGCGCGCGCCGAAGGTCCCGCTGCCAATGGCGATGCTCTCGGTCAGCAAGGGCTGGGCGCCCTGGCCCAGGATCAACTCGGTGGAGCCGCCGCCGATGTCCACCACCAGGCGCATGCTTTCGCTGCCCGGCACCGTATGGGCGACGCCGGCGTACACCAGTCGCGCCTCTTCATGCCCGGAGATGACATCGATGCGAAACCCCAGGTGGCGCTCCGCGCTGGCCAGGAACAGCGGCGCATTGTCGGCTTCGCGCACAGCGCTGGTGGCCACCGCCCGCACCCGCCCGGCCTCGAAACCGCGCAGCTTCTTGCCAAAGCGCGCCAGCGCCTGCCAGCCCCGGTCCAGCGCCAGCTCGTCCAGGGTGCCCTCCTGGAAGCCCTCCGCCAGGCGCACCGGCTCGCGCAGGGTCTTCACTTCCTGGATCATGAACCCCTGGCTGCGCCTGACCGGCTGGCCGATCATCAGGCGAAACGCATTGGACCCAAGATCAATGGCTGCGAACAGAGAGGCGTCGCCTTTCATGGGGGGATTCCTGGCAGGTTGATCAACCGGCAGGCCGCAGCCTGTCGAGCACCCAAGAGGGTTTGCGGCGATCTTGCCATGCCGTCGATGACGCCAAGATGACAGCCGCCCGCCTTGATACGCTCGGCTGGCGCTCTCCAGGCCTTGCCCCGCCGCAGCCCGGTAACGGAATGGGTTCAAAGGCTTTACGGCGGCAAGGGGGCTGTCATCATTTGGTCATTTTTCGCGGCGATACTCGCGTTATCAGTAATGCGTGCTCTCCTTTAACGCTGCCATCTTGGGCGGCTTTTTTTTGCCCGAAAATCCTGGCGACAAGCTTGCCGGATCGGGAAAACCTGCCTAGCCATCAAGGGCTGCGACATCCCTCTCCGCCGCTCCCGCATGCGCATCGGCACCAGGCTCGCCACGATCCTCCAGGCGGCTGCGAGCGAACAGCGCCGCTGAACGCAGGGCCTGCCTGGCCGAACGCAAGTAGAACGCCTGCAACTGGAACACATGCCACCTCGCCGCATGCACTTCCAGGCGACATGCCACCCCGCAGTGCAGCGCGCGCTCGGCCAGGCGCGTGGAGTCCGCCAGCAGCAACTCCTGATCCCCCACCTGGATCAGCATCGGCGGCAAGCCGCGCAAGTCGGCGGTCAATGGACTGTGCAACGGGCTATCGGCAGGCGCTGCATAGGCGCGCAGCCCTTGCTCGAGCCAGTCGCGCCGCAGCATGGGGTCGGCGTACTGGCGCGTGATGAGGGTCGACCCGCTCAGCGTCGCATCCGTCACCGGGGACAACAGCAGCAGGCCCGCGGCAAAGGGTTCGCCCCGCTGTTGCAGGGTAAGCGCCAGGGCCAGGGCCAGAGAGCCACCCGCGGAGTCGCCGGCCAGCAGGATCTGCCGCGCCGAATAGCCTTGCGCCCGGATCGCCTGGTAACAGGCCAAGGCATCTTCCAGGGCAGCGGGAAACGGGTGTTCCGGCGCCAGCCGATAGTCCGGTACCCAGACGGCCATCCCCGCTTCCCGGGCCAGGCGGCTGGTAAGACTACGGTGAGTGCCAGGGCTGCCCAGGCAGAAGGCGCCGCCATGCAGATAAAGCATCACCCCATCCGCCTCGGTATGGTCCGGTGCCAGCACCTGCAGCGGTACGCCCGAGACCTGCGCCCGTACCTGGCTCACGCCCGCGCAGCCCGGCATCGACCACGACAAGCCGTTGACGATACGCCGCTGTGCGGCAAGGCTTCGCGGCGGACCGATCAGCGCCCGGAAGCTCAGCCGCAAGAGTTGGCGCAACACGCCGGCACTGAGGACTTCGAGGCCATCACGGGGCTCGGCGACCAGCCGCCCGTAGACCTGGCCCGACTCGCTGGCCAGCGCCCTGGAAAAACCATAGGCGCGCAATGCCGAATAACGGGTCAGCCAGCGATAGGACAAGGTGAAGCCCGGCCAGTTGGTGCTGTTGTGGCCCGCTGCGTCGACATACCAGCTCTGGCAACCGCTCCACACGGAACCGGCCAGGCGGCGCTGTATCCGTTGATGAAAACGCTGCTCCGTCTGCTCATCGACCTCGACGGTGGTGGCCGCAGCCTTGTGCATCGCGCGCCAGCAGCGCATGACATGGGATATCTGGCTTTCCAGCATGTAGACGATCGAGTTGTGCCCCAGGTTGGTATTGGGGCCATACAACATGAAGAAGTTGGGAAAACCCGGCACCGCCAGCCCCAGATAGGCGCGTGCGCCCTGCTCCCAGGCGTGCTGCAGCTCCAGCCCGCCGCGCCCGACGATCGTCATCGGCGCAAGGAATTGCGTCGCCGCGAACCCCGTCCCGTAGATGATCGCATCGACCGGGTGGTGCTTGCCGTCCAGCGTCTCAATGCCCTGCTCGGTAATGCGCCCGATACCTTCGGTGATCAACTGCACATTGGGCCTGGCCAGGGTCTTGAGGTAATCGCTGGACAGCAGGATGCGCTTGCAGCCGATGGGGTAATCCGGGATCAGTTGCCGACGCAGCTGCGGGTCGCCCACCGACTGGTTCAACAAGCGACGAAACGGCAGGCCGACCGCCCACGTCATCAGGCCCTTGAGGCGGGTAAAACCCAGGGCCCTGGATTCGTAGCGCAGGTAGATGGCGGCACGATGCAGCGCCATGCGCCAGGGCTTCCTGGCGAACAGCTGCTTTTCTTCGTCGCTGTAGGCGCGATCGGGCCGGGGCAGGATGTAGGCCGGCGAGCGCTGGAACACCTTGAGCTGCGCCACCGAGTCGGCGATGGCCGGCACGAACTGAATGGCCGACGCGCCCGTCCCTATCACCGCCACCCGTTTCCCCGCCAACGAGTAGCCATGATCCCAGTTGGCGGAGTGGAACACCTGTCCCTTGAACGCCTGCATGCCTTCGAACGTCGGCAACGCCGGTCGGCTGAGCTGGCCAGTGGCGCTGATCAGCAAGGCGGCGCGATGCACCCGCCCACCGACTTCGGTGACGCACCACTGCGCACTGGCCTCGTCGAATCGCGCCGCCTGTACTTCAGCGCCGAAGCGGATGTGCCGCGCCACCTCATACTTGCGCACGCAATGCTGCAGATAACGCTGTATTTCCGCTTGCGGGGCAAACATCCGCGTCCAGCCGGGGTTGGGTTCGAATGAAAACGAATACAGATGCGACGGCACATCGCAGGCCGCGCCCGGGTAACTGTTGTCCCGCCAGACGCCGCCGACATCCTGCTGTTTTTCCAGAATGATGAAGTCCGTGACGCCGGCCTTGCGCAACGCGATAGCCATGCCGATGCCGGCAAAACCGCTGCCGATGATCACGGCGGTGAGTGGCGACGTCGATGGCAGGTCGGGTTCGAGTTGGGGCATGAGGCACCTCTTTTCTTGTTTTTTCATGGGCAGGCGCAGGTCATCGCATGATGGGGTCCACAGCCTTCCCGGCAATCCCGATCAGCGTAGCCTGTGCGCCCATCATGCTTGCCCGGCCTCGCCAGGCCCATGACGCAAAGGGACAGATACTTTAGTATTCAGGCCAATTCCTTTCCCTGACCCGGGTAGCGAGCATGAACATGCTGGAGTTGTTGCGAGGACCGGCCAGTGCCCTGCTGATGGTGGATTTCGGTCGCGAAAGAGGCTTCTCGCCTGCGCAATTGCTGGCCGGTTCGGGCCTGTCGCTGAGCCGGCTGGCCGATCCCAACTTCGAGCTGTCATGCACCCAGGAACTGCGCCTGATCAATAACCTGCTCAACCTGTCGGGGCACCCGCAGGGGCTGGGCTACCAGGTAGGCGAGCGCTATCACTTCTCGACCTACGGGCTGTTCGGTTATGGCCTGATCAGCAGCGCGACCGCCGGTGACGCCTTGCAGCTGGCCCTGCGGTTCTTGCCGCTGACCTACGCGTTCACCCGGATCGCCTACCATGAGCAACCGCCGCTCGGCATCCTGACGTTCACCGAACCGGCGCTGGCGGATGAGTCGCTCAGGGACTTTGTGATCGAGCGCGACATGGCCGCCGCCGCGGTGCTGCTCAAGGAAATAGCTGGCCGCGAGTTCTCCCTGGCGGTTTTTACCCTGAAGAAGAAACGCCCGTTCGATCAGGCGGCCGCCAGTGCCGGCAATATTCTTGGCGTGCGCCCCGACTACCTCGCCGACAGCAACAGCCTGGCCTTCGAGCGTTCGCTGCTGAGCCGCCCGCTGCCCCAGGCCAACACCGTCACCGTCTCGATGTGCGAGCAGATGTGCGCGCAATTGATGGAGCGCCGGATCCCCCGCACGGGCACCGCCAACCTGGTCCGCCAGTACCTGAACATCACCCCCCTGGGCGCACCGCCAGACCTGCCGAGCATGGCCAGCCTGGTCAATCTCAGCGAGCGCACCTTGAAACGGCGCCTGCACCAGGAAGGCACGAGTTACCGGCACCTGCTGGAGCAGTCGCGCAGCGTCGCGGCCCTGGAGCTGCTCGGCGACCCTGCGCTCAAGCTGACCGACATCGCCGAGAAACTGGGCTACAGCGACCTGTCGAGTTTCTCCCAGACCTTCAAACGCTGGTACGGCGTATCCCCCAGAACCTATCGCCACGCGTCCAAGGCCACTTAGACGACAGGCCGGGCCGGACTGGGGAGCGCCCTCGCCTACAACCGCAGGCTGCCCTCGATACAGGTCACCGCCGAGCCGCCGATCCAGACTTCATCGCCGATCCGCTCGACCTGGATGCGCCCGGCCCGGCTCATGCTCAGGCCCTGGCTGACCACGTAGGACGCCGGTGCCAGGCCCGCGCCCAGCAACCATTGGGCGATGCCGGCGTTGAGGCTGCCGGTGGCCGGGTCTTCCGGCATGCCGTCGCCGGCAATAAAGGCGCGCACTTCGAACTGCGCCGCGTCGCCATCGCGCTCGGGGTTCCAGGGTGCGATCACCCCCACCGCGAGGCCCGTCAGTTGCGCGTAGTCGGGTTGCAGGTCGAGCACCTGACCGCGCTCGGCCAGCAGCACCGCCAGCCAGCCAGCGCCGTTGTCCACCCATTGCGCGTCGACTATGGCGCCGGGCGCCAGCCTCAGGCCCTGGCGCACCTGCTCCAGCAACCCGGCCTCCACCGGGCCGGACTTGAGCAAGGGCGGCGCGAGAAACGCCAGCTCGGCGCCGTTGCGGCGAATGCGCACCAGGCCCACCGCGCACTCCTGGACGATCTCCTCGCCCTTGGGCACGCCGCCGGACTCCAGCCAGGCATGGCAGCTGCCGAGGGTTGGATGGCCGGCGAACGGCAGTTCCTGCAGGGTGGTGAAAATCCGCAGGCGATAGTCGGCCCGCGGGTCTTGGGGCTCGAGGATAAAGGTGGTTTCGCTGAGATTGGTCCAGTTGGCGAACGCCGCCATGCGCGCATCGCTCAACGGGTCGGCGCCGAACACCACCGCCACCGGGTTGCCCTTGAGCGGCTCGTTGCTGAAGACATCCACCTGCTTGAAATCGAATCGGCTCATTGCGGGTCCTTGTCTGAATGAACACGGTCAGGCCTGGACCGGCCTGACCTGCAAAATGGAAACCTGTAGCCGCTGCCGCAGGCTGCGCTCGACGACGCAGTCGGCGTAGAACCTGACGACGCGCCCTGTCTGGCACAACGCGTTGAGCCTTTTTACGACGACTGCGTCGCCGAGCGCAGGCTTCGCCAGCGGCTACAAGGTGTGGGGGTGTCAGACAGGCTTGGGAATTTCCAGGCCGCGGATCACCGCCGGGCGCGCGAGGAAACGCTCCAGCACGCGCTGCACGTTGGGGAAGTCCTTGAAGCCCACCAGGTCGCCGGCTTCATAGAAACCGACCAGGTTGCGCACCCAGGGAAAGGTGGCGATATCGGCGATGGTGTAGCGCTCGCCCATGATCCAGTCGCGACCTTGCAGGCGGCTATCGAGCACGCTCAGCAGGCGGCGGGATTCGGCGACATAACGGTCCCGTGGCCGCTTGTCCTCGTAGTCCTTGCCGGCGAATTTGTTGAAGAAGCCCAGCTGGCCGAACATCGGGCCGATGCCGCCCATCTGGAACATCAGCCACTGGATGGTCTCGTAGCGCGCGGCGGATTCCTGGGCCAGCAGTTGCCCGCTCTTGTCCGCGAGGTAGATCAGGATCGCCCCCGACTCGAACAGCGCCAGCGGCCGGTCATCCGGGCCATGGGGATCGAGGATCGCCGGGATCTTGTTGTTCGGGTTCAGGGAAAGGAACTCGGGGGACATCTGGTCATGGGTTTCGAAGCTAACGCGATGGGGCTCGTAGGGCAGCCCGATCTCTTCGAGCATGATCGAGACCTTGACGCCGTTGGGGGTCGGCAAGGAATACAGCTGGATCCAGTCGGCGTACTGCGCAGGCCATTTCTGGGTGATGGGGAATGCGGAGAGATCGGTCATGACAGGCTTCCAATGACGGTCAGATGAAAGGCCGAGGCCCCGGGCCGGGCGGCGACGGCGCTAGATTACAGGCATAGGTTCGCGGCGCGCATTCTTAAATTCGAAACATCCGGTGGTTAAGCTTCCCGGCAGCCAGACAGCGGTGCGGATAAAGTAACGGGCCCACGCTCGCAGTCCCACGCTCGGATCGAACCAAAAGGCGTCCTGGGACTCAGAGCACTACCTACAGGTAGAACACTCGTTCAATGACAGGGAAAACCACGCGAAGCCGGGAGCTCGCCGTGGAAAGGTTTGTCAGCCTTAACCGATTGCGCTGAAGTACCCACAATCAAATGAAGAATCTGCTGAGTTTCACCCAACGCCTGCAACGCCGGTCCTACGTATTCTTTCCGGCGCTGATGCTGACCAGTGCGCTGCTGCTGTCGCTGGAGTCCAGTGAAAGTCGCGCCCAGCCGGTGGACGGCACCCAGACCCTGATCTTCCTGCGCCACGCGGAAAAACCCGCCGGCGGCCTCGGCCAGCTCAACTGCCAGGGCCTGAACCGCGCCATCGACCTCGCCTCCCTGCTGCCGGAAAAATTCGGCAAGGCCAACTACGTGTTCGCCGCCAACCCGACGCGCAATGTCGAGGAAGGCGAGCTCGACAACTCCTACAGCTACATCCGCCCGCTGATGACCATCAGCCCCAGCGCCATCAAGCTCGGCCTGCCGGTGAACATCGAGTTCTCGGCCAACGACACCAGCGCCCTGGCCGACGAGCTGCTGCACGACCGCTACCACAACTCGATCATCTACACCGCCTGGTCCCACGGCTACCTGCCGGAGCTGATCAACAAGGTGGCGCGGGAAGCCGTCGGCGAAAAACGCACCATCACCGACGACTGGGCCTCCAACGATTTCGACTCGCTCTACGTGCTGACCCTGACCTGGCACAACGGCAAGGCCACCCTCGACAGCCGCAGCTACAAGCAGGGCCTGGATAACGGCGAGGAAAGCTGCCCGACCTGATGCGCCGCCCTCAGCGCAAGGCGTCCAGCAGGCGGTACCAGGCGATCCCCGCCCCCAGGTACAGGCGCTGCAAGCCATGCAGCGGAATCGGCCGGATCGGCGTCACTGGAAACGGAAATTCACGGCTCGCCCCCGACAGCCGCGCCGCCAGGTGCTTGCCCAGGGCCGTGGACAAGGCGATGCCGCGACCGTTGTAGCCGAGCAGGATCGACAACCCCGGCTGCGGCTCATGCAGCTGCGGCAGGAAACTCTGGTTCAACGCCACCCGCCCGCTCCAGCGATACTCGATGGGCGTGCCCGCCAACTGCGGAAACAAGCCCAGCAATGAACGCTCCAGGTGACGCCAGTCGCCGCTGTGGGTCGGTTCGGAGAACGGCCCGCGCCCTCCCAGCAACAGACGCCCCTGGGCATCCTGCTTGAAATACAGCAGCAGGCGCCGGGCGTCGGAGCAGACCTCGCCGTTCGGCAGGATGCTCTGGCGCAGCTCGGCCGACAGCGGGCGGGTGGCGATGATGAAACTGTTGGCGGCAATCACCGTCTGCCGCAGCCGTGGCCACAGGTCGTCGGTGTAGCCATTGGTCGCCAGCACCACGCGCTGGGCCTGGACCCGATGGCCCTGGGCGGTGCGCAGCTGCCACTGCCCGCCTTCGCGCTGCAAAGCCTCGACCCGAGTCTGCCCGTGAATCCGCACGCCCTGCTGCTGCGCCACCCTGGCCAGGCCGCGCGCATAGTTCAGCGGGTGCAGGCTGCCGGCGCGCGGATCGACCCAGCCGCCGAGGTAGTTCTGGCTGCCGATGCGCCGGCCGACGGCGGCGCGGTCGAGCAACTCCACCGCGACCCCGCGCCGGCGCCACTGCTCGGCGCGCTGCTCGATGGCCTGCAGGGATCTGGCGGAAAACGCCGGCTGAATCCAGCCCTTGCGCGTGGCATCACAGGCAATGCGATGCTGCTCGATCAGGGCGAACACTTCATCGGCGGCCGAGCCGGCCGCCTCCAGCATGGCCTCGGCGCGGGCCGGGCCGAACTTGGCCAGCAGTTGATCCGGGTCGTACTTGAGCCCGGGAATCACCTGCCCGCCGTTGCGTCCGGAAGCGCCCCAGCCCGGCTCACCGGCATCCAGCACACAGACGCTGACCCCGGCCTCGGCCAGGCGCAGCGCGGTCACCAGCCCGGTGTAGCCGGCGCCGACTATGGCCACGTCGGCCCGCAAGTCTTCAGCCAGCGCCGGGGTCTCGACCGCCGCAGTCGCCGTGGCGGCCCACAGGGAAGGCGGCAGGCGCAAGGTTTCGGCGGCCTTCATGCCTGCACCTCCGCGCCCTGGTTGAGCAGGCGCTTGAGGAAGTCCTGGGTGCGCGGATGGCGCGGCGCGCTCAGCACCTGCTTCGCCGGCCCGGCCTCGACGATCTTGCCGCTGTGGAGGAAACACACCTTGTCCGCCACGTCCTGGGCAAAACCCATTTCGTGGGTGACGACGATCATGGTCATGCCTTCGTCGGCCAGCTTGCGCATCACCGCCAGCACCTCGCCCACCAGCTCCGGGTCCAGCGCCGAGGTCGGCTCGTCGAACAGGATCGCCTGCGGATCCATGGCCAGGGCCCGGGCAATCGCCACCCGCTGCTGCTGGCCGCCGGACAGCTCGTCCGGATAGGCGTGCATGCGATGGGCCAGGCCGACCTTTTCCAGCAGCGCCTCGGCCCGCTCCCGGGCCTGCTGCGGGTTCTGCTTCTTCACGTAGATCGGCCCTTCGGTGACGTTCTGCAACGCGGTGCGATGGGGGAACAGGTTGAAGCGCTGGAACACCATGGCCACCTGGGTGCGCAGCTGGTGAATGGTCTTGCCGTGGCGGTCGACCCGTTCGCCGCTGACCAGGATGTCGCCCTGCTCGTAGCTTTCCAGGCCGTTGATGCAGCGCAGCAGGGTCGACTTGCCGGAACCCGAGGGGCCGATCAGGCACACCACTTCCCCGCTCTGCACGCTCAGGTCGATGCCTTCGAGCACCGCCACGTTGCCGAAACTCTTGTGTACGCCCTTGATTTCGATCATGACTTTCTCCGGGTGCTGAAGCGCGCCTCCAGGCGACGCAGGGCAAAGGACAACGGCAGGCTCAAAGCCAGGTAGAGCAAGGCCACCAGGGTGTAGACGGTCATGTTCTCGAAGGTCGAGGAAGCGATGAGCTGACCGGCGCGGGTCATCTCGGCCACGGTGATGGTGGACACCAGCGAGGAGTCCTTGAGCATCATCACCAGGGTGTTGCCATAGGGCGGCAAGGCGATGCGAAAGGCCTGGGGCAGGACCACCCGGCGCATGATCATGCCGCCGCGCATGCCGATGGATTCGGCCGCCTCGATCTGCCCCTGGTGAATGGCCTGGATGCCGGCGCGGAAGTTTTCCGCCTGGTACGCCGAATAGGCGATGCCCAGGCCGATCACCCCGGCCTGCATGGCCGTGAGCTGGATGCCGAAATCCGGCAGCACGAAGTAGATGTAGAACAGCTGCACGATGATCGGCAGGCCGCGAATGACGTTGACCACGCCAATCGCGAACAGCGAGATCGAGCGCACCTTGGACACCATCATCAAGGCGAATACCAGGCCGATCAGCGAGCTGAGCACAAAGGAGCCGGCCGTGACCTGCAAGGTGACCACCGCCCCTTTCAGCAGAATGGGGAGGAAGTCCAGAGCGTTCTGGAGAAACATAGGAGGACCTGCGCAATCAGGAGTGAAGCGACCCCGCCGGGCGGCCGGGCCGCGGGGTGGTCAGTTGAGCTTCCACTTCTCGATGATCCGCTCCAGGGAACCGTCGGCCTTGATCGCCGCGATGCCGCGGTTGACCTCGTCCAGGGTCTGCGCATCGCCCTTGCGCACGATCAGGCAGACATCGCCCATCACCACCGGCTGGTAGTTTTTCACCAGTTGCACCTTGTTCTGGGTGCCCTGGGCCAGTTGGTAGGCGACGATCGGCCGGTCGGCGAAACCGGCCTTGATCCGCCCCAGCGCCAGGTCGCGCAGCAGGTCGGGGATCGAGTCGTAGCCGCGCACTTCCTTGAAGATCCCGCGCTTGTTCAACTCATCGATGAACACCGTGCCGACCTGGGCGCCGACCACCTGGTCCTTGAAGTCTTCCATGCGGGTGTAGGCGGTGTTGTCGTCGGCGCGCACGATCAGCCCCTCGCCGTAGCTGAACACCGGGTTGGAGTACTGCACCACCTTCTCCCGCGCCGGGGTGCGCAGCATGGCTGCGGAAATGATGTCGATCTTGTTCGAGGTCAGCGAAGGGATCAGCGAGGCGAAGGTGGTCTGCTGGATGTCCACCTCGAAGCCGCCGGCCTGGCCCACCGCCCGGGCGGCGTCGATCATCATGCCTTCGATGCTCTGGCTCTTGACGTCGAGAAAGGTGAAGGGAATGCCGGTGGCGGTGGCGCCGACCTTGTACACCGGCGCGGCGCCGGCACTGGCGGAACCGACGAGGCCGGCGGTAAGTGCGCAGCACAATGCAAGGACACGAAAACGCTTTTGCATGGCGAATCTCCCATTGGACGATTTTATTGTTTGAAGTCCGTGATGGTTGGCCTCTGAACGTGGGGCAGGAGGCATGCAACCGACTATAAACAATTTACAAAAATCGTAAAGAGATTTATAAATATCGAATATCGATATTCAAAACACAAAATATCCAAAGGAACCGCCATGAGCGACACCCCCAATAGCCTGTTCAATCAGTCGCTGGAAAAAGGCCTGGCGGTCCTGCGCGCCTTCAACGCCGCCCAACGGACCATGAACCTGGCGGAAATCGCCGAGGCCGCCGAGATCAACAAAAGCTCGGCGCAACGCATGATCCACACCCTGGAGCAGCTCGGTTACGTGCGTAAGCACCCGCAGACCAAACGCTTCCAGCTGACCCCGCGGGTGATGGAGATCGGCTACAACTACCTGGCCGCCGACACCCTGGTGGATGTGGCCAACCCGTTCCTCGCCGAGCTGGCCCAGGTCACCGGCGAAACCACCAACCTCACCGAGCCCGACGGCCTGGACATGGTCTACGTCGCGCGCTTCGTGGCACCCAAATTCATCCCGATCCACATGCCTATCGGCAGCCGCATCCCGATGTACTGCACCGGCTCCGGCCGCGCCTACCTCAGCGCCCTGCCCGACCAGGAAGCCCTGGCGATGCTCCAGGCCAGCGACCGCCAGGCCCATACCCGCCACACCCTGACCGAGATAGACGCGATTCATGGGCAAATCGTCGCCACCCGCCAGCGCGGTTACGCCCTGAACCAGGAAGAACTGTTTCTCGGCGACATGAGCATCGCCGCGCCGATTATCGGCAGCCAGGGCCTGCCGGTGGCCGCCGTGCACGTGGTGATCCCCAGCAGCCGCTGGACCCTGGAAGAAGCCGAACGCAAGTTGGCGCCCTCGGTGATCGAGTGCGCGCGGGCGATTCGCACCTCGATTCGTACGCTCTGAGCGGCCATGACACTTTTGCCGCCGTCAGCGATCGTCTGCGCGGCGGTCACAGGTAGGGATTCCGGGATTTGACCTGACACTCCGCGTTGCGAGGTTTACCACCGCTGCGCGCTCGATCGCAGCCTGCGGCAGCGGCTACAGTTCGGTGCGGAGCAAGCCGTTGCGCTAAGATTGCCGGCTTATCGTCTTTGTCCGGAATAACCTCGATGCCCAGCCTTGCCCCTGCCAGCCCCGTCCGGGGCTGGTCGTTCTGGTGGAAACCCGCCCTGTTCGTCCTGGTGGCGTGCGTCGGCCTCTACTTCGTCAAGTGGTCGCCCTACTACGCCAAGGCCTTTGTCGCCGCCGACAGCCACAGCATCGGCGCCTCGATCATCAACGATCAGCCTTCCTCGCCATTGAGCGCCGCCCTGGCCTACGCCCAGGTGTATTTCCTGGCGATCTGGAAAGCCGCGGTGCTGGCGGTGATCCTCGGTTCGCTGCTGCAAGTGCTGATCCCGCGGGACTGGCTGCTGCGCCTGTTCGGCCGCGCCGGTTTCGGCTCGACCCTGCGCGGCGGCCTGTTCGCCCTGCCGGGCATGATGTGTTCCTGCTGCGCCGCACCCGTGGCCGCCAGCATGCGCCGGCAGAATGTCTCGGTGGGCGCGGCGCTGGCCTTCTGGATCGCCAACCCGGTGCTCAACCCGGCGACCCTGGTGTTCATGGGTTTTGTCCTCGGCTGGGGCTTTACCGCGCTGCGCCTGGTGGCGGGTATCGTGCTGGTGCTGGGGGTGTCGCTGGTGGCCCAGCGCATCGCCCGTCCCGAGCAATTGCCGGAGGCGGCGGTGGAAGCCGTGGTCGAGGCCAGCGCGGCTAACGACGGCGCCTTCTTCAGCCGCTGGGCGCGCAGCTTGTGGCAGCTGTTCTGGAGCACCATTCCGATCTATGTGCTGGCAGTGCTGGTGCTGGGCGCGGCGCGGGTCTGGCTGTTCCCCCATGTCGAGGGCGCGATCGGCGACAGCCTGCTGTGGCTGGTGCCGCTGGCGATTGTCGGCACGCTGTTCGTGATTCCCACCGCCGCGGAAATCCCTATCGTGCAGACCATGATGGCCCTGGGCATGGGCACCGGCCCGGCGGTGGCCTTGCTGATGACCCTGCCGAGCATCAGCCTGCCGTCGCTGCTGATGCTGCGCAAGGATTTCGACACGCGGGTGCTGCTGACCGTCGCCGGGCTGACCATGCTGATTGGCGTGGTGTGCGGGTTGATTGGCGCGGCGTTGTTGTAACCCAAGGTTCGATGGCGTCCGCCTGGACGTCATCGCGGGCAAGCCTCGCTCCTACAGACGCTCACAGTCTTCTTCTGTAGGAGCGAAGCTTGCCCGCGATGGGGCCAAAGGCCCCCACCCTTCTACCGACTCAGCCCCGCTGGCTGGCCCGTTCGCGCAAATACTCCAGCACCGCCGCCTGCTCGCCGACGAACTCGATCCGCGCGCCTTTGCTTTCGCGCTGGAAGGCATACATCGGGTCGTAATACTCCTTGAGCAACCCTTCGATCCAGGCCCGGTGCAGGTCCACGCTGCCGCTGCGGGCCTGCTCGGCCAGGGCGGCCTCCAGCAGCTGGTACAGGCGCTGGTGACGCTCGCCTCCCAGGCGTTTGCGGATGTTGTTCAAGCTTTCCAGCAGGCGCTGGGAAAACCGCGCGAAGCCGTCCTCGCCATGCACCGCGACGAACTCCGCGCACAGGTCGATCACGTAGTCGCGCAGGATTCGCTCGATCCGCCCCTCCAGGCCATCTTCCAGCCAGACCATGGGAAAACGCTGCATGCCCTGGTACAGCGGCAACGGCAAGGCGCAGCTGCCGATCATGCGGTTTTCGTCTTCCAGCACAAAGCGGGCAATGCCACGGTCGCGCTTTTTCAGGATATCCACCGCCAGGCGGTTCTCGAAGTCGATGTTCGACGGCTGGCCGCTGGCGCGCTTGCCGAAACTGGAGCCGCGGTGGTTGGCGTGGCCTTCCAGGTCCAGGCCGTTGGCCAGTTGATGGAGCACCTCGGTCTTGCCGATGCCGGTCATGCCGCCGAGCAGGACAAAATCACACTCGGCCACAGCGCCCTCGAGGGTATCGAGCAGAAAGGTACGCATGGCCTTGTAGCCGCCGCCGACCCGCGGGTAGTCGATGCCGGCCTCGTCCTTGAGCCACTGCTGGACGATCTGCGAACGCAGACCGCCGCGAAAGCAGTACAGGTAACCATCGGGGTGGGCCCGGGCGAAGTCGGCCCAGGCCTGGATGCGCTCGGCCTTGATCGCCCCGGACACCAGTTGATGGCCGAGGACAATCGCCGCCTGCTGGCCCTGCTGCTTGTAGCAGGTGCCGACCCGCTGCCGTTCGTGGTCGGTCATCAGCGGCAGGTTGACCACGCCGGGAAAGGCGCCCTTGGTGAATTCGATCGGCGCGCGGGTGTCCATCATCGGCCGGTCGTTGAGGAAGATTTCGCGGTAGTCGGTGATATCGATGGGCATCAGATCACCTCGACCGCGTTGCTCTGTCGCTCCACCAGATCACCGATTGGCGCCAGTTCCAGGCCGAGTTCGGCGGCCAGCGCGAGGAAGGCCGCATTGCCCTCGGGCGTGACGGCGATCAGCAGCCCGCCGCTGGTCTGCGGGTCGCACAGCACCAGCTTGTGCAGGGCCTGGATACGCCCGAGCTTGTCGGCGTAGCTGTCGAAATTGCGCTGGGTGCCACCCGGTATGCAGCCCTGGTCCAGGTAGTACTCGACCCCGGGCAGGCGCGGCACCCGATCGTAGTGAATGCGCGCGGTCAGGTTGCTGCCGTCGGCCATTTCCACCAAGTGTCCGAGCAGGCCGAAACCGGTGACGTCGGTCATCGCGGTCACGCCGTCGAGCTTGCCGAAGCGGCTGCCGGGTTTGTTCAGGGTGCACATCCAGTCACGGGCCAGGCCGACGTCGGCGCTGCGCAACTTGCCCTTCTTCTCGGCCGTGGTCAGCACGCCGATGCCCAGGGGTTTGGTCAGGTACAGCAGGCAACCGGCGGTGGCGGTGTCGTTGCGCTTCATGTGGCGCTTTTCCACCAGGCCGGTGACGGCCAGGCCGAAGATCGGTTCCGGGGCGTCGATCGAATGGCCGCCGGCCAGGGGAATGCCAGCCGCGTCGCACACCGCGCGCCCGCCGCGAATCACCTCGCGGGCGACTTCCGGCGCCAGCACATTCACCGGCCAGCCGAGGATGGCGATGGCCATCAACGGGTCGCCACCCATGGCGTAGATGTCGCTGATGGCGTTGGTGGCGGCGATGCGCCCGAAGTCGAACGGGTCGTCGACGATCGGCATGAAGAAGTCGGTGGTCGAGACCACGCCGCGCTCTTCGTCGATGGCGTACACCGCAGCGTCATCGCGCGAGGCGTTGCCGACCCAGAGTTTCGGGTCGAGGTTCTGCGCGCCGCTGCCGGCCAGAATCACCTCCAGGACCTGGGGAGAAATCTTGCAACCGCAACCCGCACCGTGGCTGTACTGGGTCAGGCGAATCGGCTCGCTCATGGGGCACCTCTGGAAGTCGTGGAGCGGCGATTCTAGCAGAGCGCCCCAAGCAGAACGTCAAGCACCCTCTCCCTGCACTCCGGAACAAGCATCGAACGAACGCAGCCAGATAGTCAGCGAATACTCGACCCGAGGCGTCGAAGGTCGTTTGCCTCCATCACCTCGATGATTGAACGGGGGACCATCAGCCCTGTGCCAGGCGCCAGCGTCTTCGCCCTTTCTTCGCGCACAACGCCCAAACGCTGTGCAATGCACTGACCGAAAAGACAGCTTATTGGCAGGTTTCGCCTTTATTTCAATCAGCTACTTGAAGTTGGTACAGCATATGCAAACGTTTGCGAGGTCAGCCTAAGAGAGCTTTCGCCGCCAGTTCGGCCAAGCCGGGCCACTCGGGCTTCAGAACCGCACGAACAGGGATTTTCAATGCATCTACCTTCCACCCCTTCCGCGTCCCGCCACACCTTGGTTGTTTCCTTGCTACTAAGTGCCGTTACAGGACTACTCAGTACTGCCACCCTGGCGCAGGCCGACATCGTCGATAAGTCCGCCCAGGGCGAAGCCCTCAGCCCCGAAGCCAGCCCGCCGAAGAAAGGCCCCTACCTGTCGGACTGGTACAACCAGGACCTGACCCTGATCGGCAGCAAGGACATCAGTTTCGGCCCGCAGCCGGCCGACGATATCTACCTGGAGTACGAGTACTTCGGCCGCAAGGGGCCGTTCGAGCTGTACGGCTACATCGACATCCCGAAGATCTTCAACATCGGCAACAGCCATGACAAAGGCGTGTGGGACCACGGCTCGCCGGTGTTCATGGAGCACGAGCCGCGGATCTCCATCGACTACCTGGCCGGACGCAGCCTGGCCATCGGCCCGTTCAAGGAGTGGTACGTGGCCTTCGACTGGATCTACGACCACGGCAGCAACAGCGCCAACCGCGCCAATACCCTGTACAGCGGCCTGGGCACCGACATCGACACCCATTCGCGGGTCAACCTGTCGGCTAACTTCTACGGTCGCTACCAGTGGGAAAACTACGGCGCCAGCAATGAATACTCGTGGGACGGCTACCGGGCCCAGCTCAAGTACATAGTGCCCATCGACAAGTTCAGCAACGGCGCGTCGCTGACCTATATCGGCTTCACCAACTTCGATTTCGGCTCGGACCTGCACAAGGACAACCCGGCCCGCACCGCCAACGCCACGGTATCCACCAACGTATTGCTGTATTCCTTCACCCACCTGCGGTTCACTCTGGTCGGCCGTTACTTCCACAACGGCGGCAACTGGCAGGACGGCAGCGAGCTGAATTTCGGCGATGGCGATTTCCGCGCCCGGTCCAATGGCTGGGGTTACTACGCCGGCATCGGTTACCAGTTCTGATCACTCAAGCAATGGAGGCTTTCATGCACGCGATGACCCGTCTTTCCCTTTCCGTGGGCCTGGCCTGCGGCGCCCTGCTCGCTTCGACCGCCTGGGCCGCCGAGGCCCCGGCGACCCTGATCAAACCCAAGGTGATGCTGATCACAATGTTCGCCCCCGAGGCCCAGCACTGGATCGAGCGCCTGGAGTTGAAGCAGGAAGTGCGCGTACCGGGCCTGTCGGCGGAGTACCCGGCGATACGTTGCAATACCAAGGACGTTTGCCTGCTGGTCACCGGCATGGGCCAGACCAACGCCGCGGCCTCGACCCTGGCCCTGGCGCTGTCGCCGAAATTCGACCTGCGCAAAAGCTATTTCCTGGTCGCCGGGATCGCCGGCATCAGCCCTAAACACGGCACCATAGGCACCGCTGCCTGGGCCCATTACCTGGTGGAATTCGGTACCCAGTGGGAACTGGATTCGCGGGACGCGCCCAAGGACTGGCCGACCGGCTACCTGGGTATCAACACCAAGGGGCCGAACGAGAAACCGCCGCTGGACTACAAGACCGAAGTCTTCGAACTCAACCCGAAACTCCAGGCCAAGGCCTTCGCCCTGTCACGTCGGGTGAGCCTGAGCGAAAGCAAGGAATCGGCGGCCTGGCGCCTCAAGTACCCGGCGGCCCCGGCCAACCAGCCACCGGTAGTGACCCAGTGCGACACCCTGGCGGGCAACACCTGGTTCTCCGGCACGCGCCTGAGCGAGCGGGCCGAGGTCTGGACCCGCCTGCTGACCGACAACAAGGGCGAGTACTGCACTACCCAGCAGGAAGACAACTCGACCTACGAGGCCCTGCTGCGCGCCAGCCGCGAAGGCCGGGTGGACGTGCAGCGGCTGGCGGTGGTCCGCGCCGGCTCCGATTTCGACCGCCCCGAGCCGGGCGGCAGCGAAGTCGACAACCTGCTCAAGTACGCCGACCAGGGCGGTTTCGTCCCGGCCCTGGAAAACCTCTATCGCACCGGTAATCCGCTGGTGCAGGACATCCTGAAGAACTGGTCGGCGTGGGAGAAAGGCGTGCCGGAGGCGTAAGCGCATAACGCCTGCGACTTTGGTTATGAGGTTGTCTGGGCTGACGCCGTCGCAAGCAAGGCCCAGACACGACACAGGCCCCAACCTGTAGCCGCTGCCGCAGGCTGCGATAGGTCCGAAGGACCTCAACATAGGCTCCGAAGGGCCTCGGCGAACTCAAGATCGCCACGACCCTTCGGGTCGATCGCAGCCTTCGGCAGCGGCTACAACAGATAGGTACAAGACGCCCGCCCTTACGGCAACAGAATCACCTTCTCGCCACTGCCCCGATTCACCTCGTGATAACGCTCGACGCCCTGCTCCAGCGGCGCTTCGAACAGCCCCTGCGGCAATGGCAACAACCCTTCATCGAAGAACCGGCCGAATTGCTCGAGCATGGCCGCGCAGGCCTGCACGCCGTACAGCAGCGAGTTGATCCCGACCACCGAACCGCCCTTGCGGTACAGGCCCAGGGCCGGCAATTGCACATGGCCGTCCACCGGCGCGGCGATGATGGCGATGCGGCCGAACGGCGCCAGGGCCGCGACCGAGGCTGGTAGCCAGAAGCCGGTGGTGTCGAAGATCACCTCGGCGCCGCCGGCGAACACGGCGTTGACCTGGGCCCCGAGGTCTTCCGGCCGGTCCAGCTGCAGGGTCTGGAACCCCTGCGCCTGCAAGGCCTTGACCTGCTCCGGGCGCCGCGCGGCGGCCAGCACCTGGGCTCCGCGGATCTTCGCCAGGGCCAGGGCGGCGCTGCCCACCGCCCCGCCGCCAATCACCAGCAAGGTGGTGCCGGCGCCCACTCCGCTGCGCTCCAGGGCATCCCAGGCGGTGGTATAAGGCACGCCCAGGCTGGCGGCCTGGGCGAAGCTCAGGTGAGCCGGCTTATGCGCCACGCCCTTGGCCGACAGCACCACGTACTGGGCATGGGAGCCGTCCGCGTAGAACCCCAGCTCCTTGCCGGTGCCCCAGACCTCCTGCCCCACCAGCTCCCGGGGCCCGTCCACCACCACCCCGGCAAAATCCCGCCCGGGAATACGTGGCAAGGTGGTGTAGGGAAAACGCCCGAGCACGTTCTTCACGTCGCTGGGGTTGAGGCCGGCGGCCTTGATCTGCACCAGCACCTGATCGGCCGCCGGCACCGGGGTCGGCACCTCGACGTAGCGCAGCGACGAGAGATCGCCGGTCTTGGAAAATTGCAGGGCGTGCATAAGCGCCTCCATGAACAGGAATAAATAAAAGGATCGAAAGCCTCAGGACAACCAGTTGCTCACCAGCTGCCGGCCCATGGGCCACAGCTGTTCGCCGGCAAGCATGCCGAGCAGCCCGACCAGGGCGATGGCCGGCGGCGCCGGCGAGCGAAAGTTCAGGGCGCCATAAAGCAGGCCGACGCCGAGGCCGATGGCGAGGGAGATGAGGTAATGCATGATGAACTCCGGGCAGTGCGCCGCGCCTGGGCGGCGACGATTGGGCATGCCGGGAGTGTAGGGAGCGAAAACCTGCGCAACCGGCCAAGCACTTCAGGATTTCGGCCAATCTGTGGGTATGAACTTGTAGGAGCGAGCGGGCGGCGATCCGACTTGCCCGCGATGGCCCCGACACGGAATGTCTGGCATACCGCGTTATCGTTCATCGCGAGCAAGCTTCGCTCCTACGGGATTGCAGCGCACACACAATGGATGCCTGTCCGCCAAGCCCCGTAGCCGCTGCCGAGCCCCGCGAGGCTGCGATCGCCTGCACAGCAGGCGCAAAGCCTGAGAATGCAGTGGGTCTGGATAAACGCGGTGGCCCGGTCACAGCCTCGCGGAGCTCGGCAGCGGCTACAGGGATGATTGGCGCTCAGGCACGGGCTTCTCCGGCCGCGTATTGCGACGGTGCCAGCCCCAGCTCGCGGCGGAACATGTCGCTGAAGCTGCCGGGGGAATACCCCAGCTCGCGGGCGATGGTGCTGACCGGCACGCCCTGGATCAGCTCGGCCGCGGCCGTGGCCAGTTGCACCTGGCGGCGCCATTCGGCGAAGCCCATGCCCAGGCCGTCCTTGAACAGCCGCGCCAGGGTGCGCACGCTGGCGCCCGCCGCCTCGGCATGGCGCTCGAAGGGAATGTCCAGGGAAGGCGCGGCCATCACCGCCTGGCAAAGGCTGACCAGGCGCCGGTCGGAACTGTCCGGCAGCAGGATCTTCAGCTGCGAGCGCCGGGCCCGCTTGAGTTCCAGCAGGGCCAGGTTCACCAGCGCATCGTAGTACTCCGGCTGCGGCGCTCCCTCATGCTCCACCAGACGCACGATCAGCTCGCGCAGCAGGTTGTCCACCTGCAACACCTGCACCTGGCTGTCGAGGGTCGCCGCCAGGCACGGGCGCAAATAGATATTGCGCATCTGCAGGTCGGTGACCACGCGGATCCCATGGGACACGCCCGGCGGCAGCCACACTGCCCGCTGCGGCGGCACCACCAGCGCCTCGTTCGGCGTCTCGACCCACATCACCCCGCTCATGGCATACAGCAACTGCCCCCAGGCATGTTCGTGGGGCTCGATGAACAGGCCACGCGGATAGGTGCGCGCCAGGGGTTGCACCGGCACATCGGTATCACTGAGGTCGGGAGGTGCGGCAAGGGCCATGGCCGGCATCGTCGTCAAGCAGGGGATGCCCATGGTAACCCCACCGATCCGCCTGGAAAACCGCGGCAAAACATCCGGACAGGCACCGCAGCGCCAGGCAATGACCCGTTCGGATACTCACCCGACCACTGTCCGACCGCTGATACCCTTGCTCGACAATCCGAGTGAATTTTTTACGGCCTGCGCGGGTCACTAAACCATCACAGGGAGGATTGATAGCTTTATGAACAACGCAAAACTTTTCGTCATCGAGTACAGCCTGCACGGCGCCCCCAAGTCCTTCATCATCCGCTCGGAGAAGATGGACAACGCCGAGGCGTGGCACTGGGCAAGCTGTGACGCCGGGATCGGCCGCATCGGCCGTTTTGGCCTGGAGCGGGTGAAGAAGACCAGCAAGCCCCAGGCGGAAAAATTCGGTATCGAGAACGTCACCTGGCGCCCGTCGACCTGATCCAGCCGAGGCCTTGGGAGTACGCCGTGGCACGCCACGGCCGTTGGATGATCGAGCCATGCCGACCGCGCCACCTGCAACTGGATCGACGCTCGCAAACAGGACGCTCGCAACTGGAAAGTGGAGCCCTGAGCGGCTCCACTGCTTTTCCACCCGACAACTTCAACCCGTCAGTGGTGCGCGCCCTTGGCGCAATCGCAGCCTTCGGTAGAGGTGCAGGGTTCGCCGTTGGCGTGGTGGCTGGCGCAGGCCTGGCAGCAGTAGTGCTTGCCGTGACGCACGATGGCATGGGCGCCGACCTTGCAGGTACAGCCCGGGCAGGCACAAGTCTGGTTGGACATGGGGTGACTCCTTTGTGGTGGTCGTCGACGACGCGATGCTGGCCGCGTCTCTAGCAGTGTAGTGGCTGCCTGTCGCCGCCATTGACCCCTGGTCGCGGCGGCTTCAGTTCCAGCCTTCCAGGCGCAAGGTCGCCCGCACCAGGCGCTGCTCCTCGTTTTCGATTTCCCGCAGGTTGTCGCAGATACCCTGGATATGGGCGATGGCGGCCTTGCGCGCCTGCTCCGGCAGGCGCCCGGTGACGGCGTTGTAGAGCCGCGCGTGCTGGCGGTCGATCTGCCGCTTCTGCGCCTGGCGGTGATAGAGGTTGTTGACCGAGGCGAACACCGAGTTGAGCAGCAGGTCGGTCAGCGAGCGCAGGGTCTGCACCAGCACCGGGTTGTGCGAGGCCTCGCAGATCGCCAGGTGGAAAGCGTGATCCAGCCGCGCATGGGCCGAGGCCTCCAGCTCCTGGTCGTGGGCGTCCAGCAGCGCCTGATAGGCGCGGCCGATCAGCACGAAATCGGCATCGGTGCCGCGCAACGCCGCCAGCCGCGCCGACTCGCCTTCCAGCAGGCTGCGCACTTCGAACAGGTCGTACAGGGTGCGCGGCTGGGAGCTGAACAGATGCATCAACGCCGAGGTCGCGCCCTGCCCCGACAACTGGGCGACAAAGGAGCCCTTGCCCTGTTCGGTTTCGATGATGCCCCGCGCCCGCAACAGCTTCAGGCCTTCGCGCAATGCCGTGCGCGACACCCCGAGCTTTTCCGTGAGCCGCCGCTCCGAGGGCAGCAGCTGGCCGGTCTTCAATACGCCGTCGACGATCAGGCGCTCGATGCGCTCACAGACCACATCCGCCACCTGATGCCGCCCCGAATCGCTTCTGTCCATGCGCCCTCCACTGGTATGACCAGCCATGAAGAAAAAACCCGATCAAACGGATCGTCAGGCTAGTCCACTGAAATGCTTAAGTTTTTATAAAAAACCCGGCATCGCTGGCGAAACAAACTGGTTCGACCAGTCTCCGGCCCCGTGGACAGTAAGGCCAGCCGGGCCAATGATGCAACTGAGCGGCCCGCCCCTGCCGACCGCCAAATAAAAACAACTCAGGGTCATTAGCCACCCATGAATATCCTCTACGACGAACGCGTCGACGGCGCGCTGCCCCCCGTCGACAAAACGGCACTGCTCGAAGTACTGCGCCAGCGCCTGCCCGACCTGGACCTCCTGCACCAGACCGAAGACCTCAAACCCTACGAATGCGACGGCCTCTCGGCCTACCGCACCACGCCTATGCTGGTGGCCCTGCCGCGGCATATCGAGCAGGTGCAGGAACTGCTGCGGATCTGCCATGAACGCCGCGTGCCGGTGGTTGCCCGGGGTGCCGGTACCGGCCTGTCCGGCGGCGCCCTGCCCCTGGAGCAAGGGGTATTGCTGGTGATGGCACGCTTCAACCAGATCCTGCATATCGACCCCGCCGCCCGCACCGCGCGGGTCCAGCCCGGAGTGCGCAACCTGGCGATCTCCCAGGCCGCCGCGCCGTTCGGCCTGTATTACGCCCCCGACCCGTCCTCGCAGATCGCCTGTTCCATCGGCGGCAACGTCGCGGAAAACGCCGGCGGCGTGCACTGCCTGAAATACGGCCTGACCGTGCACAACCTGCTCAAGGTGGAGATCCTCAGCGTCGAAGGCGAACGCCTGACCCTGGGCAGCGACGCCCTGGATGCGCCGGGCTTCGACCTGCTGGCGTTGTTCACCGGCTCCGAAGGCCTGCTCGGGATCATCACCGAAGTCACGGTCAAGCTGCTGCCCAAGCCGCAACTGGCCAAGGTACTGCTGGCGGCCTTCGACTCGGTGGAAAAAGCCGGCCACGCGGTGGCCGATATCATCGCCGCCGGCATCATTCCCGGCGGCCTGGAAATGATGGACAACCTGGCGATCCGCGCCGCCGAAGACTTCATTCACGCCGGCTACCCGGTGGACGCCGAGGCCATCCTGCTGTGCGAACTGGACGGCGTCGAAGCCGATGTCCACGACGACTGCGACCGGGTCCGCGCGGTGCTCGAACGGGCCGGTGCCACCGAGGTCCGCCAGGCCCGGGACGAAGCCGAGCGGGTGCGTTTCTGGGCCGGGCGCAAGAACGCCTTCCCGGCGGTGGGCCGGCTGTCGCCGGACTACTACTGCATGGACGGCACCATCCCGCGCCGCGCACTGCCGGGGGTGCTCAAGGCCATCGCCGCGTTGTCCGCCGAATACCAGCTGCGGGTGGCCAACGTGTTCCATGCCGGCGACGGCAACATGCACCCGTTGATCCTGTTCGATGCCAACCAGCCCGGCGAACTGGACCGCGCTGAAGCCCTGGGCGGCAAGATCCTCGAGCTGTGCGTCGCGGTCGGCGGCAGCATCACCGGCGAACACGGGGTCGGCCGGGAGAAAATCAACCAGATGTGCGCCCAGTTCAACAGCGACGAGCTGACCCTGTTCCACGCGGTCAAGGCGGCCTTCGACCCCGGCGGCCTGCTCAACCCCGGCAAGAACATCCCGACCCTGCACCGCTGCGCCGAATTCGGCGCCATGCATGTGCACGCCGGGCAACTGCCCTTCCCCGAGCTGGAGCGTTTCTGATGACGGCACACGCGGATAACGACGCCAGCGGCGCACTGCTGGAACAAGTCGGGCAGGCGCTGGCCGACGGCACGCCGCTGCTGATCCAGGGCGGCAACAGCAAGGCCTTTCTCGGCCGCATGACTGCCGGCGAGGTGCTCGACACCCGCGCCCATCGCGGCATCGTCAGCTACGACCCGACCGAGCTGGTGGTGACAGTTCGTGCCGGCACGCCGCTTGCGGAACTGCTGGCCGCGCTGGACGCCGCCGGGCAGATGCTGGCCTGCGAACCGCCGGCCTTCGGCGACGGCGCCACCGTCGGCGGCATGGTCGCCGCCGGCTTGTCCGGCCCACGGCGGCCCTGGGCCGGCTCGGTGCGCGACTTCGTGCTCGGCAGCCGGGTGATCACCGGCACCGGCAAGCTCCTGCGCTTTGGCGGCGAGGTGATGAAAAACGTCGCCGGCTACGACCTCTCGCGCTTGCTGGTGGGCAGCTACGGGTGCCTCGGGGTGCTTACCGAGGTGTCGCTCAAGGTCCTGCCGAAACCCCGCCAGTGCCTCAGCCTGAGCCTGGAAATGGACAGCGCCAAGGCCCTGGCCCGACTCGCCGACTGGGGCCAGCAACCGCTGCCCATCAGCGCCGCCAGCCATGACGGCCAGTGCCTGCACCTGCGCCTGGAAGGCGGCGAAGGTTCGGTGGCCGCGGCCCGCGATCGCCTGGGGGGCGAGCCCTTGGCCGCCGATTACTGGGCCGACCTCAACGAGCAACGCCTGGCGTTCTTCGACGAAGGCCTGCCGCTGTGGCGCCTGTCGCTGCCCAATAACACCGGCCCTCTGGAGCTGCCCGGCCAGCAGTTCACCGATTGGGCCGGCGCCCAGCGCTGGCTGAAATCCGCGGCACCCGCGGAGCGCATCCGCAGCCTGGTCGAGCGTGTCGGCGGCCACGCCACCTGCTACAGCCACGGCCTGGTGGACAGCCCGTTCCAGCCGCTGCCGGCGGTGCTGCTGCGCTACCACCGCCAGCTCAAGGCGCAACTGGACCCGCAAGGGATCTTCAACCCCGGCCGGCTCTACGCCGAGCTCTGAACGGAGACCCGAAGCATGCAAACCACCCTGAGCGAACAGGCACGCCAGCTGCCCCGCGCCGCGGAGGCCGAGAGCATCCTGCGCACCTGTGTGCATTGCGGTTTCTGCAACGCCACCTGCCCCACCTATCAACTGCTGGGGGACGAACTGGACGGGCCGCGGGGACGCATCTACCTGATCAAGCAGGTGCTGGAAGGCCATGAAGCCACGGCCAAGACCCAGCTGCACCTGGACCGCTGCCTGTCGTGCCGCAACTGCGAAACCACCTGCCCGTCCGGGGTGGATTACCACAACCTGCTGGACATCGGCCGCGCCGTGGTCGATGCCGCCGTCCCCCGCCCCCTCGGCCAGCGCCTGTTGCGCCAGGGCCTGCGCGCCCTGGCGCCGAACCCGGCGCTGTTCAAGGCGCTGATCGGCACCGGCGCCACCTTGCGCCCCTGGCTGCCCGAGGCCGTGCAGGGCAAGCTGCCGCGCCAGGTACAGCCGGCCAAGGCGCGTCCGGCCACGGCCCACGCGCGGCGTGTCTTGCTGTTGGAAGGTTGCGTGCAGGCGAGCCTGTCGCCCAACACCAACGCGGCGACGGCGCGGGTCCTCGACCGCCTGGGCATCGCCGTGGAGCCGGTGGCCGAGGCCGGCTGCTGTGGCGCCGTGGATTACCACCTGGACGCGCAGGAGGCTGGCCTGGAACGGGCCCGGCGCAATATCGACGCCTGGTGGCCGCACCTGGAAAACAGCGCCGAAGCCCTGGTGCAGACCGCCAGCGGTTGCGGCGCCTTTATCAAGGATTACGGCCACCTGCTGGCCCACGACCCGCGGTATGCCGCCCGCGCCGAGCGAATCAGCGCCCTGGCCCGGGACCTGGTGGAAGTGCTGCGCGACGAACCGCTGGAACAGCTGCACGCCCACAGCGACCAGCGCCTGGCCTTCCACTGCCCGTGCAGCCTGCAGCACGCGCAGAAACTCGGCGGCGCGGTGGAGGCGGTGCTCAAGCGCCTGGGCTTCGAACTCACCGAGGTGCCCGACAGCCACCTATGCTGTGGTTCGGCAGGCACCTACTCGCTGACCCAGCCCGAGCTGGCGCGGCAACTGCGGGACAACAAGCTCAACGCCCTGGAAAGCGGTCGGCCCGAGGTCATAGTCACCGCCAATATCGGCTGCCAGACCCACCTCGACGGTGCCGGGCGCACCCCGGTGCGGCACTGGATCGAACTGGTCGAGGCCGCCCTGCCGCCCCTGGATTCTTCCCATCAACCAGTTACCCCTTGAAAGGAGCACGCCATGCACAGCAAAGCCATCCTGGGCCATCGCGAAGTCCAGCGCATTCTTATCGCCGCGCGGGACGAGGCCGAGCGCAACCAGTGGCCGGTGAGCATCGCCATAGTCGACGACGGCGGCCACCCGCTGGCCCTCGAACGCCTGGACGGCGCCTCGCCGATCAGCGCCTATATCGCCGTGGAAAAGGCCCGCACCGCGGCCCTCGGCCGGCGCGAGTCCAAGGGTTATGAAGAGATGGTCAACGGCGGACGCACGGCGTTTCTCTCGGCGCCGCTGCTGACTTCACTGGAAGGTGGCGTACCCGTGGTGTTCGACGGCCAGGTGATCGGCGCCGTCGGCGTGTCCGGGGTCAAGTCCGGGGAAGATGCCCAGGTGGCGCTGTTCGCCGCCCAGGCATTGGATTGAAGATCGGGACCGCTGCGCGGTCCATCGCGAGCAAGCTTCGCTCCTACAGAAGCGGGCCTACACCACCAACTGCGCGATCAGCCAGGCGTTGGCGCCGCTGATAATGGCGAACAGGCTCCAGACGAGGACGCGGGTCGGCCAGCGGTTGACGAACACGCCCATCAACTGCGGGTCGCTGGTCATGCGGATCAACGGGTACAAGGCGAACGGCAGTTGCAGGCTGAGCACCACCTGGCTCAGCACCAACAACTGGCCGACCGCGCCGTCGCCCATCAGCCACACGCCGACGAAGGCCGGCACCAGCGCCAGGCCGCGGGTGATCAGGCGGCGCTGCCAGCACGGCAGGCGCAGGTTGAGGTAGCCCTCCATGATCACCTGGCCGGCGATGGTGCCGGTGAAGGTCGAACTCTGCCCCGACGCCAGCAAGGCCACGCCGAACAGCACGCTGGCCAGCGCCCCGCCCACCAGCGGATCGAGCAGGTGATAGGCGTCCTGCAGCTCCACCACCTCGGTGTGCCCGGTGCCATGGAAGGCCGCGGCGGCGAGGATCAGGATCGCCGCGTTGACCAGCAACGCCAACGCCAGGGAACCGATCGTGTCGATGCGCGCCAGCTTGATCGCATCGCGCCGGCTGGCCTCGTCCTGGCCCACCAGGCGGGTCTGCACGATGGAGGTGTGCAGGTACAGGTTATGGGGCATCACGGTGGCGCCGAGGATGCCGATCGCCAGGTACAGCAGCGCCGCCTCGCTGATCGCCGCCAGCGATGGCGTGAAGCCTCGCGCCACGTCCGGCCAGTAGGGTTTGATCAACAGCAGCTCGACGAAAAAGCACAGGCCGATGGTGCCCACCAGCACCAGCATGATCGCCTCCAGGCGGCGGAAGCCGCGGTTCTGCAAGGCGAGAATCAACAGGGTGTCGAAGGCAGTGATGACAATCCCGGTGGTCAGCGAAACGCCGAGCAACAGGTGGAACGCCAGGGCACAACCCAGGACCTCGGCAAGGTCGGTGGCGATGATCGACACCTCCGCCAGCAGCCACTGGGTACGCGCCGTGCGGGTGCTGTAGCGCTGCCGGCAAAGCTGCGCCAGGTCGCGCCCGGTGGCGATGCCCAGGCGCGAGCACAGGCACTGCACGGCCATGCCCGCGAAGCTCGCCAGCAGCACCACGAACAGCAGGTTGTAGCCATAACGCGAGCCGGCCTCGATGGCGGTGGCCCAGTTTCCCGGGTCCATGTAGCCGATGGAAATCAGCAGGCCGGGACCGGCGAAGCGCAGGATGCGCTTGAACAACGGCGCCGTGGGATCGACAACGATGGTGCCGGCGACTTCCGGCGGGCAGAAAGGTGCGGTACCGATTTTCGGGAGAGTGAATTTCACGCGAGCATCCGGAAGGCTGGAACGGTGGCCCAGCTTAGACGTTTCAGCGAACCGGCCCAAGCCTTGATAGCGCCCTGCCCCGGCCTTTTGCCGCCTTGCTTCTGTAGGAGCGAAGCTTGCTCGCGATAGCGGCCTATCAGTCACCACCACAGATGAGCCGCCCCCCTTTTCCCCAACCATCGCGCACCGACCGACCGCTCCTACAGCACCAGCATTTTCAGGCATGATGCGCAGCAGCCACCCTCGGAGCAGCGCCATGAACACTCCAGCCCACCCCACTGTCGCCCTGGCGATGCGTTCGTATTCCGGGCAGGTCGAGCTGCACGATCACGATTTTCCGCAGATCGTGCTGCCGCAGTCGGGGGCGATGGAAATCGAGGTGGACGGCCGTGGCGGCAAGGTCGACGCCAGCCAGGGCGTGGTGATTGCGCCAGGCGCCCGGCATAGCTTCCTGGCCGAGCGCCGTAATACCTTTCTGGTGCTCGACCTGGATAGCCCCGGCGGCGAGCCGTCTCTGGCCGATACCCGCTTCTTCGCCATCGACCCGCAGATCCGCCACCTGCTCGGCTACGCCAGCCACAGCGGCGCCTTGCTCAACGCCTCCAGCCCGGTCGCCAGCGCCTGGAGCGCCCTGTTGCTGGCCTGCCTCGCCCGCCCGACGCCAAGCGCGCCGCAGCGCCAGGCGCTGGCGCGGGCCCTGGCCCATATCGAGCAGCACCTGGGCAGCCCGCTGAGCGCCCGCGCCATCGCCCAGGCCGCGGGGGTCAGCGAGCGCAGCCTGTATCTGCTGTTCGAGCGGGACATGCACAGCACGCCTTTCGCCTACATTTCGACCCTGCGCCTGGACCGCGCCATCGACCTGCTCGGCCGTACCCTGCTGCCCATCAGCGAGATCGCCCAGCGGGTCGGCTACGCCGATCAGAGCGCCCTGACCCACGCGTTGAAGAAGGCGCGCAACCAGACCCCGGCGGCCCTGCGCAAGGCCGCTCGCGACGCCCAGGCGCAGGCTGCGACAAGAGTTCGGCAGGCCTGATCAATACCGCCGTCGCGGCGGCTTCTATGCTGGCCACACCGCCCTTGCCTCGGTGTGCCTATGACCGCCATCCACTCAACCCGCTTCGCCCCCTCCCGCAGCGGGACCGCCACCACCATCGGCGTGATCGCGGTGTTTCTCTGGTCATGCCTGGCGCTGCTGACCACCCTCACCGCCGGCATTCCCCCCTTCCAGTTGCTGGCCCTGAGCTTTGCCGTGGCCTGCGGCGCCAGCCTGGTATTGCTCGGCTTGCGGGGGCGCGCCGGTTTTCGTGGCTGGCGCCAGCCCTGGCCGGTGTGGGCCCTGGGGTTCGGCGGGATCTTTGCCTACCACGCGCTGTATTTCTTCGCCCTGAAAGCCGCGCCGGCCGCCGAGGCCAGCCTGATCGCCTACCTCTGGCCGTTGCTGATCGTCCTGCTGGCGGCCAGGGCCGGCGGCGAACCGCTGCGCGGCCGGCAACTGACTGGCGCCTTGCTGGGGCTGGCCGGCACCGCGTTCATCATGCAGCAGCGCGCTGCCAGCCAGGTCGGCGCGATGCCGATGGCGGGTTACCTGGCGGCGTTCGGCTGCGCCCTGGTGTGGTCCGGCTACTCGGTGCTCAACCGCCGTTTCAGCAGCGTGCCCAGCAGCCTGATCGGCGGCATCTGCGGGCTGGTGGCGCTGGCCGGGGCGCTCTGCCACCTGATGTTCGAAAGCCCGGTGCAACCGGACCTCAAGCAATGGCTGGCGATCATCGGCCTGGGGCTGGGTCCGGTCGGCCTGGCCTTCTTCGCCTGGGACCACGCCACCAAGCACGGCAACCTGGCCACGCTCGGCGCGCTGTCGTACCTGGCGCCGTTGATCTCCACCCTGCTGCTGATCGTCATCGGGCAAAGCCCGGCCAGTGGGTGGCTACTGGTGCCGGCGTTGCTGATCATCGCCGGGGCGGTGCTGGCGACTTCGGGGGCCCGTTCCGCCCAGGGTTGAGGAGCGTCCGATAAGCGCCACGAAGCCCACTCCCGCGCCCTTTTATCCGAAATTTCGCGCCACCGCATATCCCGCTGGAGTGCCCCGCGACAGCCATGGGAAGATGCGCGCCCCCAACGCGTTCACTCTGGAGAATCTGCATGTCCCTGTTCGGTAAACACGCCGCGGTCCTGGTCCTGGCGGCGCTGGCCGGTTTCAGCGCCCTGGACGTGTCCGCGGCCCAGCCGACGAACAACAAGGCCAAGGTCGAGACCGTCTCGATGCTCGGCGGCAAGTTCAAGTTCAGCCTGCCCAAGGGTTTCATCGCCAACCCGCTGCCGGCCGGCGACGAAGCCAGCGGCACCGCCGGCGCCACCGGCACGATGTACACCAACGCCAGCACCAAGACCGTGGTCATCGCCGCACAGAACCTGATCCCCGATGCGGTGCAGGCCAAGGACAACGACGCGCAGTTCCTCGACAGCGCGGTCTCGGGTTTCCTCTCGCAACAGGCGGCGGCCCTGCCGGATTTCAGCAAGCAGAGCGAAAAAAGCATGACCCGCGGCGGCCTCGGCCTGCGCCAGATCGACAGCACCGCGACCCAGGGCGGCGGCATGACCCAGAGCTCCACCCTGCTCGCCGGCTCCGGCAACCGCATGGCGGTGGTGCAGGTGATTTCGCGGATCAACGACAAGGCCAATCACGACAAGCTGGTCAGCCAGATCGTCGGCAAGTAAGCCCTCAGGAACCCACAGCGACAACGGCCGCTACGGGTTCATTGGACTCAGGGATTGAGGCTGAGCAACCAGCGGTTCAGGTCCTGGAGTTCGGTGTCGCTGATGGTATGGCCGATGCCCGGGTAGGCATGGAATTGCGGGGCCAGGCCCAGCCCGCGCAACAGGCTGTCGGCGTCGGAGCCGTCGCTGTAAGGCAGGCGCATATCCGCGGTGCCATGGGCGATGAAGATCGCCAGCCGCTCCAGGCCCGCGCCGCTCTTGAGCTGCGAGCGCAGCACCGGCAGGATCTTCCCGCTCAGCGCCGCAATCCCACGGACCGCCTGGGGATGGCGCAGGCCCAGCTCGTAGGACATGATCGCGCCCTGGCTGAAGCCCACCAGGAATACCCGGTCGGTGCGGGTGCGGTACTTGGCGACCGCCTGCCGCACGAACTCGTCGATCAGCTTCGCACCGTCGGCCAGCTCGGCGGTCACCCCGTCATAAGCCCCTTCACCCTGCTTGTGAAACCACTGGTAACTGCCCTCTTCCACAGTCTGCGGCGCCCGCACCGAAAGGTAGGTGTAATCCGCCGGCAGCCCGTCCTTGAGGCCGAACAGGTCCTCTTCGTTGCTGCCGTAGCCGTGGAGAAAAATCACCAGGGGCCGGTCGCGGGAGTCGGCCGGGGCCTGTTCCAGATAGAGCAGTGGCAGGTCGTCGTGCAGCACCGTCTGCGCCTGGACGCTGGCGCAAACACTTAGCAGCAACAAGGCCAGAAACTTGAACATGGGACGTCCTTGCGGGTGGGCAGGCCAGGCTGTGTGGCCGGGCCTGCAATCAGGGAAAACCCTCGACCGTCATCGGCGGCGAGCGCCTTTCAATCGTTGGTCAGCTTGCCGCTGCGGATCGGCTCGCGGCCGGCGACCTTGGCCTGCCAGATGCCCGGCTCGGTGTAGCGGCTGCGGTCCAGGGCGAACAGCACGCCGCTGGTGGCGGCGCGCACCTGGGTGACGATGTCGTTCAGCGGGTCGACCACCTCGAAGATCGCATCGCCCCGCTCCACCCACTCGCCAGCCTCGCGCAGGAAACTGACCACCCCATGGTGCGGGGCGAACAGGTATTGGGTGCCTTCGAACGGCATGCCCTCGCAACAGGCGTCCGGGGTGGCCGGCCAGTGGCCGTCGATAAACCCCTGCTCGGCGAGAAAGCCGAGGATCGCCTCGCAGTTGGCCTGGGCCTGTTCGACCCGGGTGTCGCCCATGCTGCCCAGCTCCAGGGTGGTGGCGAGGTTGGCCGGCGGAATGGCCGCCCGCGGGAAGTCGCGGGCCAGGCGCAGCCAGGGCGTGGAACAGGACTCGTCGAACGAGCTGCCGCCGGAATCTTCGCAGAGCAGCGCCACGCCGGCCTTCAGGCGCGCGGCCAGGGACTGCCACTGCGGCCAGTGCTGGGGCAACGCATACAGATGGATCGCCGCTTCGAAGTCGCAGTGCAGGTCGAGGGTGATGTCGGCGTCGCAGGCATGGCGCAGCAGCAGGCGTTGCAGGGCTTGCAGTTGCGAAGCCGGGGCCGGCAGGCGGTCGAGGACTTCGCCCATGGTCTGGCGGATCAAGGCGACGTTGGCCGCGGCATCGCTACCCAGGCGGTCACCGATCAGGTCGCCCACCGGGCCGCTGAGTTCGACGAAGGCGCGGTTGAAATTCTTCCCGCTGCCGCTTTCGAAACGCCCCAGGTGGCTGCTTTGCAGGTGCTGGTCGAGGCCGATGGGGTTGGCCACCGGCACCAGTTCGATCACGCCCTTGAGCTGCCCCTGGGCTTCCAGTTCGCTCAGGCGTTTTTTCAGTTCCCAGGCGGTGCGCATGCCCGGCAGCTCGTCGGCGTGCAGGCTGGCCTGGATATAGACCTTGCGGCTGCCGCTGCCAAAACGGAACACGCTGAGCTGGCGCTGGGTGCCCAGGTGGCTCCAGGGCAGGGAATGGTCGATGCGTTGCATGAAGGGCTCCGGAAGAAAAATGGAGTTCGGCGGGGGCCGTAGCCTGAGGCATTTGCGCGGTCATTGGAAGGTCGCGGCCATCCAGGCGCCCCACCCTCACTCGAACTCGCGCCCACAAAAAAGGCGGCGCCGTCTTCACGGTAGCCGCCTTTTTCAGCGCAGCGAATTACTCGCCGTACACGTCGAACTTGAAGTACTTGTCCTGCACGGCCTTGTACTTGCCGTTGGCGCGGATCTCAGTGATGGCGGTGTTGAATTTCTCGGCCAGGGCGGTATCGCCCTTGCGCACGGCGATGCCGGCGCCGCCACCGAAGTATTTCGGATCGTTGTACTCGGGACCGACGAAGGCGAAGCCCTTGCCGGCGTCGGTTTTCAGGAAGCCGTCGTCGAGGTTGACCGAGTCGGCCAGCAGCGCGTCGATGCGGCCGGAAACCATGTCCAGGTTGGCTTCCTGCTGGGAGCCGTAGCGCACCAGGTTGATCCCGGCCGGCACCAGCACTTCGGTGGCGAAACGGTCATGGGTACTGGCGCGCAGCACGCCGACTTTCTTGCCCTTGAGTTCGGTCAGCGGGTCCTTGACCTCGGTGCCTTCCTTCATCACGAAGCGCGCCGGGGTGTGGTAGTACTTGATGGTGAAGTCGACGTTTTTCTTGCGATCGTCGGTGATGGTCATGGACGACAGGATGGCGTCGATCTTGCGCACCTTCAGCGCCGGGATCAGGCCGTCGAACTCCTGCTCGACCCAGGTGCATTTGACTTTCATCTGCTCGCACAGCGCATCGCCGATATCCACGTCGAAACCGGTGAGCTTGCCGTCGGGGGTTTTCATCGAGAATGGCGGGTAGCCGGCTTCGATACCGATGCGGATCGGCTTGGCATCGTCAGCCACGGCGGTCAGGGACAACATGGACAGTGCCAGGGCACCGAACATCACAAGCTTCTTCATTTATAACTCCCGTAGACGGAGGCTCTTATTGGCAGAAAGGTTCGATTGGGGGAAATCGAAGTGGCCAGCAGTCTAGAGCGGTGTCCGGGAGGCAAATTGTGTTTATGCGACAAATACTTATAAAAATTCCACAGCCGATTCAGGACTGCTCCCTGGCGGTGCAACGACCTTGGAAAACACCCCCGATCCCCGCAGGTTCACCGATTTTCGCGCCCGCATTGCGACCCGTCAGTCGACCTGAAAACGTCCCGGACGGCGCCATTCATCCGGGACACGCCAGCGAAGCGCGGCGGGATGCCGCCCAGAGCGAATGCAGGCCTTTGCCAGCCGCCACAATCCCTGTAGCCGCTGGCGCAGCCTGCGCAAGCCTGGGCCACGCTGGTCGCAGGGCCTCCAACGATCTGGAAGCCCCACGAAAACCTCTAGCAAGCACATTCCACGACAACGCTCGCCGGCCGCTCGAGCTCCACGCTGAGCTTGAAACCTTCATCCAGCCAGCCGGTCACGCCGCCGATCATCTCCTTGACCGGGTAGCCCAGGGCCGCCAGCCGGACCGCGGCCTTGTTGGCGCCGTTGCAGTGCGGGCCGGCGCAATAGACCACGAACAGGGTGTCCCGGGAGTAACCGGCCAGGCGCTCGGCATCGATCAGGCGTCCGGGCAGGTTGATCGCCCCCGGCACATGGCCGCGCTCGAAGGCCAGGGGACCGCGCACATCCAGCAGGACGAAGTCGACCTCCCCGGCTTCCTGGCTGCCGAAGACATCGGAGCAGTCGGTCTCGAAGGTCAGGCGGTTGGAGAAATGCATCAGGGCGATGGCCGAGGGGGCGGCGGGAATGTCACGAACCAGGCTGGTCATTGCAGTGTCTCCAGAACAACAGTGGGTGTGACAGGACTTTATCGACCCGGCCGACGCCGCTACAGTGGCGCACAAGACACTGACTGGTAACTTTCCGCCAAATGCACAATGCCCCCGGTTTAGTCGCGATCCTGGCCTACAACGGCCTGTGCACCTTCGAGTTCGGCATCGCCGTGGAGATCTTCGGCCTGGCCCGTCCGGAATTCGATTTCCCCTGGTACGAACACCGCATAGTCGCCGTCGAGCCCGGGCCGCTGCGGGCCATGGGCGGGATCCAGGTGCTGGCCGATGGCGGCATGGAGCTGCTGGAGCAGGCACGAACCATCGTCATTCCCGGCTGGCGCAGCCGCAACGAGCCGCTGCCGCCCGGGCTGAGCGAGGCCCTGGTGCGCGCCCATGAGCGCGGCGCACGGCTGCTGTCGATCTGCTCCGGGGTGTTCGCCCTGGCGGCCACCGGGCTGCTGGATGGCCGGGGCGCCACCACCCACTGGCAATACACCGATGAACTGGCCGAGCGCTTTCCCGCCATCCAGGTGGACCCGGACGTGCTCTATGTCGATTCGGGGCAGATCATCACCTCGGCCGGCAGCGCCGCCGGGATCGACGCCTGCCTGCATCTGGTCAGCCGCGACTTCGGCACCCACATCACCAACTCAGTGGCGCGGCGCCTGGTGATGTCGCCGCAGCGCACCGGCGGCCAGGCGCAGTTCATTCCCGCACCGGTCAGCCGCACGCCGCGCAACGACTTGTCGCGGGTCATGCAATGGGCCCGCGAACGCCTGCATGAACCGCTGGAAGTGCGCGACCTGGCCAGCCAGGCGCTGATGAGCGAGCGCACCTTCCTGCGGCGCTTCAACCAGGCCACCGGCGTCTCGCCCAAGGCCTGGCTGCAACACGAACGCCTGGCCCGGGCGCGGGAGTTGCTGGAGAGCGGCAGCGAGCACACCGAGACCATCGCCCTGCGCTGCGGCTACCGTTCGGTGGAGAGTTTTCGCGTGGCCTTTCGCAGCGTGGTGGGCCTGCCGCCGTCGGCGTATCGCGAGCGGTTCGGGCGGGGGGAGAAGGTGGTCGCCGAGTGAGGCGGTGACCGGGAGGACGTCATCGCGGGCAAGTCGGATCGCCGCCCGCTCGCTCCTACAGAAGCATGTCCCCGCCCTCCTCAATCCTCCGGCTTGCGCAACAGATAGGTGTCCATGATCCAGCCATTGGCCTGGCGCGCCGCCTTGCGCACTTGCTGGATCTGCCCCGCGACATCCTTGAGCCGGCCGGCGATCAGGATTTCCTCCGGCGTGCCGAGGTAAGCCCCCCAGTAGATCTCCAGGTCCTGGTCCGCCACCTGACGATAGGCATCCTCGGCGTCGAGCATCACCACCAGGCTGTCGGCATCGCTCACCTGCCCCGCCGCCAGCCGCCGGCCGGTGGTGATCTCGACCGAGCGGCCGATGCGGTTCAACGGCACCTTGTGCTGCGCCGCCAGGGCCTGGACGCTGGTGATGCCGGGGATCACCTCGAACTCGAACGCACAGCGGCCGCTGGCCAGGATCGCCTGCAGGATGCGGATGGTGCTGTCGTACAGCGCCGGATCGCCCCAGGCCAGGAAGGCGCCGGTTTCGCCGTCCGCCAGTTCCTCATCGATCAGCCGCTCGAAGGTGCGCTGCTTGGCGCGGTTCAGCTCGGCGACGCTGGCCCGGTAATCCACCTCGGCACCCCGCTGTCGCTCCGGGCTTTGCGCCTCGACAAAACGATAGCCGGGCTGCTCGATGTAGCGCTCGCAGATCTCCCTGCGCAGGTCGATCAGCGCGTCCTTGCTCTGGCCCTTGTCCATCAGGAAGAACAGGTCGGTGCGATTGAGCGCCTTGACCGCCTGCATCGTGATGTAGTCGGGGTTGCCGGCGCCGATGCCGATGATCAGGAGGGTTTTCATGGGGACGTAATCTCGGTGTCGATACTGCGATCGAGTATGGCCGGGTTGCCGGGGAAGGTCACAGGGTGGCTGCGTCAATCATGCTGACCCAGGCGCAAGCGCCAGCGGCCATTGAAGCGCAACTCGACCTGGGCCAGCGGCTCGACATCGATGGCATTGAAACTGGCCAGCGGGCATTGCATGACGTGCAGCAGCGCCGCGCGGATGACCAGCGGATGGGTCACCGCCAGCACATGCCCGGGCTGCTCACTCAGCGACGCCAGCCACGCCGCGACCCGCTCGCACAGCTGCGCCACCGACTCGCCGCCATGGGGCGCCGAGTGACCGTCGGCCAGCCAGGTTTGCAGCGCCTCGGGCTGCTCACGGTGCAGATCGTCAAGGGCCAGGCCCTGCCAGCGGCCCATGTCACAGTCGCGCAGCGCCGGCTCCGTCTCCACGCTGGCGCCATACAGGGCGGCGGTCTGCCGTGTCCGTTGCTCCGGCCCGCTGAGCAGGCGCAGCGCACGCTTGAACGCACCGGCCCGCGAGCCCGCCAGCGCCTGCCAGTCCATCTCCAGCGGTTCGTCCAGGGGGAAACGCGCCAGCTTCTGGGCGACGGTTCGGGCGTGGCAGATCAGGGTCAAGCGGGTGGCCGGCACGGGGAATCTCTCGACGTTGAATGACGCAGTGGGCAATGTGGCTGCGTTTGTATCATTTGTCGCCGGGGGATTCCCAACTTGTCGCCGCCAAACCTAGGCGCTGGCGATCCGCGGCCGGGCCAGGTACAGCACCTCGTAGCGCTCGGCGCCGCGTGTGCTGTCGGGCGCGCTGGCCGAGAGAGTGAAGCGCACCAGCTCCCAGGCCTGCAGGTCGAGGGCGACGAACACGGCGAAGGTGTCCGGGTCATCGGCCAGCCGCTGGTTGTGCTCGACCTGCTCGGCCAGCAGCCTGGCGCGGTCCGCCAGCGGATCGATCGCCAGGTGCTCGCGGTACAGGGTCCGCGCCTGGCCGCCGGGACCACGACGCCAGTCCAGGTGCAGCCAGGACTCGATGTGCGGCCGGCCGAAGGAGTCGATCACGCTGTCGAAACCGCTGCCCATGAGAAACCGCGCGGCGCCCGCCGGATCGGCCCAGAGGTAGATCGAGGCGTACAGGTTATGCCGCGCGCCGTGCACGCCCCGCTCCTGGCCGGCGAAGACCTTGAACAGCAGCCCCTCGACCTCGTCCCACAAGGGCCCGCGATCCGCAGCGCGGCGGCGGATCACGCCCATGTCGTAATCGGCGGGCAGGCGGTGTGAATACTGTTTGGCCAACATGGCGATGCTCCTGTGCTTGAAGGTGTTGCCAGCTTGCGCAGGGCCAATCATTACAACAAGATATCGGCAAATATATCTGCGATAAGCATCCGATATGATCGAACCCCTCAGGCCGCTGGACATCGACACCGTGCACGCCTTCGTGCTGATCGCCGACTTCGGCAGTTTCACCCGCGCCGCCCAGGCGCTGGACACCTCCCAGGCCGCCATCAGCCTCAAGCTCAAGCGCCTGGAAGAACGCCTCGGCTATCGCCTGCTGGAGCGCACGCCGCGGCATGTGCGCCTGACCCCGGTCGGCGAGCAGTTCATGCAGGCGGCCCGCGACCTGCTGCGCGCCCATGAGCGGGCCCTGGGCGACATGCAGGCGGCACCGACGCGACGGCTGATCATCGGCATCAGCGACCACGTGGCCGGCGCGGAGCTGCCGCAACTGCTGAGCCGCATCGCCGCCTACGATCCGTTGCTGATCATCGAGGTGCGCATCGCCTCCTCCCGGGACCTGACAGCGGCCTTCGACCGCGAGGAACTGGACGCGGTCATCGTGCGCAACGAAGGCGCGCGCCAGGACGGCGAAGTGCTGGTGGTCGAGCGCTTCGGTTGGTTCGCCGCGCCGGCCTGGCAGCAGGCACCGTGCACCCCGTTGCGGCTGGCGACCATGGCCGCGCCCTGTGGCGTGCGGCATGTGGCCGTGCGCGTGCTGGACGACGCCGGCATTCCCTGGACCGAAGTCTTTATCGGCGGTGGTGTGATGGCTGTCTGCGCCGCGGTCAGCGCCGGGCTCGGGGTGGCGGCGCTGGCCCATCGGGTGGCGCCGGCCGGCGCGGTAGAGGTCGGCGAGCGCCTCGGGCTGCCGCTGCTGCCGGTCAGCGAAATCGTCCTGCTTGCGCGGCCCACCGACGCCCGCTCCGAGGAAACCCTGCGCGCCCTGAGCGCGGCCTTTCGCGGCACCCTGCCACGCTGACACCGCGCCCTGAAAAACCTCGAACAGCCAATAAACCTGGGCTTTTGCGCCCCCTTTTGGGGCATTCGAGGCCGGTTTTATTTTTCACTAGACATGTAGCGTAAATTACATAAATACTGTTTTCACTTTCAGTGAAACAAAAACGACATTCACTTGCGAAGGCGTTTTCATGCCGTCTCTCAGAGACCTGATCACCGACCCGGCCCTCGACCTCACGCCTTCGGAGCGCAAGGTCATCCGCGCCCTGCTCGACCATTACCCGCGCAACGGCCTGGGGCCCATGTCGCGGCTGGCCGAACACGCCGGTGTCAGCGATCCGACCATAGTGCGGCTGGTGAAAAAACTCGGTTTCGGCGGGTACGCCGAGTTCCAGGAAGCGCTGCTCAGCGACATGGACGATCGCCTGCGTTCGCCCAGCACCCTGTTGCAACCACGGGCCCAGGTGCCCCGGGACGATGCCTGGAGCCATTACCTGCAAGGCAGCCTGCGCAGCCTGGAACAGACCCAGGCCCTGACCCAGCCCGAAGACGTGCGCATCCTGGTCGACTGGCTGCTGGACAGCCGGCATGCGCTGTACTGCTACGGCGGGCGCTTCAGCAACTTTCTCGCCAGCTACCTGCTCAATCACCTGCGCCTGATGCGCCCCGGCTGCATAGCCCTGGACGACAACGCGCAACTGCCCGACCGCCTGTATGACGTGCAGCGCCAAGACATCGTCCTGCTGTTCGACTACCGCCGCTACCAGAGCCAGGCCCTGCGCGTGGCCAGCGCGGCCAAGGCGCGGCACGCGCGGGTGGTGCTGTTCACCGACATCTACGCCTCGCCCCTGCGGGAGCTGGCGGACCTGATCATCAGCGCTCCGGTGGAGTCGGCTTCGGCCTTCGACACCCTGGTGCCGGCCCTGGCCCAGGTCGAGGCGCTGGTCGCCAGCCTGACCCTGCGCAGCACCGACCTGGACCGACGCCTGGAGGGCATCGACGCCCTGCGCAACGAATTCGCCACTCACCTGCTGGAGGACAAATAAGGATGGTCTGCCTTCCCCACCAATCGCCCCGCGATCTGCCATTCACCCTCGACCGCACCGCCCTGCTGCTGGTGGACATGCAACGGGCCTGGCTCGAGCCGCAGTTCGACCCGCACTTGCAGGTGCCGGACGCCGAGTACTTCCTCAAGCGCACCCGCGAGCAGGTGATACCCAACCAGCAGAAGCTCCTGGCGGCCATGCGCGGCGCCCGGCAGAACGTGCTGCACACCATCATCGAAAGCCTGACTGCCGATGGCCGCGACCGCTCGCTGGACCACAAGCTGTCGGACATGCACCTGCCCAAGGGCAGCCCGCAGGCAGCGATCATCGATCCGCTCGCGGCACGAGAGAACGAAATCGTCCTGCCCAAGACCTCCTCCGGGGTCTTCAACTCGACCAACATCGACTACGTGCTGCGCAACCTGCAGACCCGCCACCTGATCGTCGCCGGCATCGTCACCGACCAGTGCGTCGACATGGCAGTGCGCGACGCCGCCGACCGCGGCTACCTGGTGACCCTGGTGGAAGACGCCTGCGCCACCTACACCGACGCCCGGCACCAGGCCTGCCTGAATGCGATCAAGGGCTACTGCTGGATCACCGACACCCAGACCGTGCTCGACCGCCTGCGGGAGATGCAGGCATGAGCCGGGACAGCGAGCCGTTGCGGCCGGTGGCCATGACCACCCTGCTCACCACCGACCTGATCGGCGTCAGCCGTGGCCGCTCGTTCCCCAGCGACGAACTGGACAGCTACACCAGTGCCGGCTGCGGCTGGGTCCCGGCCAACAGCGCGCTGACCCCGCAGGACATCATTGCCGAGCCCAACCCCTGGGGCGCCCGTGGCGACCTGCGGCTGATCCCCGACCTGGCCAGCCGGGTCCAGGTCGGCAACGGCCCGGACGCCAGCGCCTCGCCTCTGGACTTTATCCACGCCGACATCTGCGAGACCGACGGCCAGCCCTGGGCCGCCTGCCCGCGCACCCTGCTGCGCAACGAGGTGCAGCGCTACGCCAGCGAGCTGGGGCTGCAGATCACCGCCGCCTTCGAGCACGAATTCAACCTGCACAGCGCCAGCGCGCAACCGGAACGCCTGGCCTTCTCCCTGCAGGCCCAGCGCCAGGGCGCGGACTTCGGCGGCTGGCTGCTCAGCGCCTTGCGCGCCGCGGGCGTCGAGCCGGAAATGTTCCTGCCCGAATACGGCAAGCACCAGTACGAAATCACCTGCCGCCCGACCCAGGGCGTGGCCGCCGCCGACCGCGCGGTGAACGTGCGCGAGATCACCCGCGAGATCGCCCGGCAACTCGGCCACGGCCTGAGCTTCGCGCCCAAGACCGCGGAACACGCGGTGTGCAATGGCGTGCACCTGCACCTGAGCCTGCAAGACCTGGACGGCGCGCCGGTGCTGTACGACCCACAGAGCGTCAATGGCCTTTCTAAGCTCGGCCAACATTGGGCCGCCGGAGTACTTGAGTTCCTGCCCGCGCTCTGCGCCTTTACCGCGCCGACGCCGATTTCCTACGCGCGCTTGCAGCCCCATCACTGGAGCGCCTCCTACGCCTGCCTGGGCCAGCGCAACCGCGAAGCCTCGCTGCGCATCTGCCCCACCGTGAGCATCGGCGGCAAGCCGGTGGCGCCGCAGTACAACCTGGAATTCCGTGCCCTGGACGCCACCGCCTCGCCGCACCTGGCCATGGCCGCGGTGCTGATTGCCGGCCGCCTGGGTATCGAACAGGGCCTGACGCTCAGGGCCATCACCGACGAAGTGCCGGACGAGCTGAGCGCAGAACACCGCCAGGACCGCGGTATCGTCGCCCTTCCGGCCTCCTTGCCCCAGGCGCTGGACTGCCTGCGCAACTGCCCGGAACTGCTGCAAGCACTGCCAGCCCCGCTGCTGGACACCTATTTCGCCGTCAAACACCAGGAAGTGAAACTGACCGAGCACCTGACCCCTGCCCAACTCTGTGAGCACTATGCACACCTGTACTGAAACCGCTGAACTGGGGCTGTACACCCGACCGGCCTACCGGCTGCTGCGGGAAGATTCCGCGCACCCGCTGATCCTGGTCTGCGAGCACGCCAGCCGTTATATCCCGGCGGCGCTCAACGACCTCGGCCTGGACCCGGAAGCGGCGCGTGAGCACATCGCCTGGGACCCCGGCGCCCTGGAGCTGGCGGAAAACCTCTCGCAGACCCTCGGCGCCACCCTGCTGACGGCCAACTATTCGCGGCTGCTGATCGACCTCAACCGCCCGTGCCAGGCCCACGACAGCATTCCGTTGCAGAGCGAGATCTACCAGATCCCGGGCAACCAGCACCTCGACGAAGCCACCCGCGAGTACCGCCGCAAGCAGCTGTTCCGGCCCTTTCATGCACGCCTGAGCGGGCTGATCGACGCACGCCTGGCCTCAGGCCGGCCAGTGCGGGTGGTGGGCATCCACAGTTTTACCCCGCTGTACTACGGCCAGCGCCGCACCCTGGAGATGGGCGTGCTGTTCGATCGCGCCGAGGGTTACGCCCGGCGCCTGCTGGAAGGCATGTCGGTCCACGACGTGAAGATCGCCGGCAACGAGCCGTACAAGATCGACGCCCTGGGCGACATGACAGTGCCGGCCCACGGCGATGCCCGCGGCCTGGATTCGGTATTGATCGAGGTGCGCAACGACCTGCTGCGCACCCCGCAAGCCATACAGTGCTGGACGGATTATCTGGCGCCGCTGTTGTAGAAAAGGCTGTGAATCAGGATGGAGCTGTGGTTGTAAAAAAGCTGTTTGCTGTACCGGTACAACAACTATAAAAACCGCCGTGGCGTGTCTTTAAACCTGCCAGGTTCAAATACATTGCCTGCCGCTGCAGGTCGTCCATCGACATCAGCGCCAGGCATCCGCCCACCCTTTGGCTGACAAGGAGAACCTCTTCATGGAGATTGAAGAATTCGGCTACAAACAGGAACTCAAGCGCGGCCTGACACTGCGCGACCTGGTGGTCTACGGGATGATTTTCATGATCCCCATCGCCCCGTTCGGGGTCTATGGCTATGTGAACCAGGAAGCACCGGGCATGGTGCCGCTGGCCTACACCATCGGCATGCTGGCGATGCTCTTCACCGCCCTCAGCTACGGCAGCATGGCCCGCGCCTTTCCCATCGCCGGCTCGGTCTACTCCTACGCCCAGCGCGGGCTCAACCCCCATGTCGGGTTCATCGCCGGCTGGCTGATGCTGCTCGACTACCTGCTGATTCCGCCGCTGCTGTACGTCTACGCGGCCATGGCGCTGAACCACCTGTACCCGGACATTCCCAAGGTCGGCTTCATCCTCGCCTTCCTGGTCAGCGCCACCTTCGTCAACCTGCGCGGCATCACCTTCACCGCGCGGATGAACATTGTGTTTCTCCTGGCGCAGCTGGTGGTGCTGGGGATCTTCCTGTTCTACGCCTGGAACGCCCTGCACGGCGGCACCGGTAACGGCCAGCTGACCCTGGCGCCGCTGTACAGCCCGGAAAACTTCCACTTCGGCATGCTGATGCAGGGCGTGTCGATCGCCGTGCTGTCGTTCCTCGGTTTCGATGCCATCTCCACCCTGGCCGAAGAGATCAAGAGCGAGCCGGGCAAGAGCGTCGGCCGCGCCGCCCTGATTACCCTGCTGGTGATGGGCGCGATCTTCGTGGTGCAGACCTGGATCGCCACCGACCTGGCCGCCGGCATGGGCTTCAAGTCGGCCGACACGGCCTTCTACGAGATCGCCGAAATCGCCGGCGGCAGCTGGCTGGCGACCCTGACCGCAGTGGCCACCGCGCTGGCCTGGGGCGTGGCGGTGGCCATCACCTCGCAAGCAGCGGTGTCGCGCCTGCTGTTCGGCATGGCCCGCGACGGCAAGCTGCCGAAGATCCTGGCCAAGGTCCACCCCAAGCACAACACACCGCACGTCAGCATCTACCTGGTGGCCGTGCTGTCGCTGCTGATCTGCTACCTGTTCATCAACTCGGTGGACACCCTCACCTCCCTGGTGAACTTCGGCGCCCTGAGCGGCTTCATGCTGCTGCACCTGACCGTGATCAATCACTACTGGCGCCGCAACAAGTCGACCCAGGTGCTGCGTCATCTGATTTGTCCGGTGATCGGCTTCCTAATTGTCTGCGCGATCATGTACAACATGGGGGTCGATGCGCAGAAACTCGGTTGCATCTGGATCGCCATCGGCCTGGTCTACCTGTTTTTCCTCAACAAGCTGGGCGCCAATACGGCGCTGGCCGATCCACTTTAATCAACACCCCCGGCCGCCGCGGCACCATGAAGGTGCTCCGGCGAATCCGAGTGGGCGCCGACAGGTGCCTGCGTGCCACCGCCCGCCCTCGCGGGCCGTGGCAGTAATGCGTGGAAACCGACAGTGATTGTCAGGTTCGGCGCCCCAGGTCTCGCGGCCAGGCGTCGATCATTTTGATACAGGAGTAGATCCATGCTGGTCTTACGCCCAGTTGCGCCAGACGATTTGCCGGAGTTGCAACGGCTGGCCCGTGAAAGCCTGGCGGGGGTGACGTCCCTGCCGGACGATCGACAACACCTGCTGGACAAGATTCTCGACTCCTGCGCCTCCTTCGCCGCCAACGTGCAGGCGCCGGGGCCGGAGAACTACTTTTTTGTCCTCCACGACCCGGCCCGCGGCCAGCTGCGCGGCTGCTCGGAAATCCTCGCCATGGCCGGGTTCTACGCGCCCTTCTACAGCCTGCGCAACCGGCCCTTCGTCAGCAACTCGCGGGAGCTGAACGTGCAGCATGGCGTGCCGACCCTGTCGCTGTGCCAGGACCTGAGCAACCACAGCCTGCTGCGCGGCTTTCATATCGACCCGGACCTGGTCGGCACGCCCATGGCGGAGCTGCTCTCCAGGGCCCGCCTGCTGTTCATCGCCGCCCATGGCTCGCGCTTCGCCGACACCAGCATCACCGAGATCGTCGGCTACAGCAGCGACGACGGCCACTCGCCGTTCTGGGATGCCCTGGGCAAACACTTCTTCGACCTGCCCTATGTCGAGGCCGAACGCCTGTGCGCCCTGCGAAGCCGCAGCTTCCTCGCCGACCTGATGCCGCAATACCCGATCTACATCCCGATGCTGCCCAAGGCGGCCCAGGACTGCATCGGCCAGGTCCACCCCCAGGGTCGCGAGGCCTACGAGATCCTGCTGCGCGAGGGTTTCGAAGCCAACCACTATGTCGACCTGTTCGACGGCGGCCCGACCTTGTACGCCCGCCACAGCGGCGTTCGCTCCATCCGCCACAGCCTGATCGCCAATGCCTGCCCGGGCCCGCAGAGCGGCAGCGGCCGGGCCTGGCTGGCGAGCAACGAGCGGCTGGGGCAATACCGGGCGGCCCTAGTGTGCCTGGACGAAGCGCCGGGGGACCTGGTCAACCTTGACCCTGAAGCCTTCCAGGCCCTGCAACTGCAATCCGGCGACCCGGTACGGCTGGTCGCCCTATGAAGAACCCCGGACAGGTTTACATTCGCCGCCGCAACAGGCGCGCAGAAGGAGCTGCATCATGATCGTTCGCCCGGTACGCGTGACCGACCTGCCCGCGCTGATGGCCCTGGCCCAGCGCGCGGGCCTGGGGCTGACCAGCCTGCCGGCCAACCAGGAGCGCCTGACCCACCGGATTCGCTGGGCCCAGCGGACCTTTGCCGAGCAGGTGGAACGGGCCGACGCCGACTACCTGTTCGTGCTCGAAGACGACGACCAGCAAGTGATCGGCATCAGCGCCCTGACCGGCGCCGTGGGCCTGCGCGAACCCTGGTACAGCTACCGGGTCGGCATGACCGTCAACTCGGCGCCGCACCTGGGGATCCGGCGGCAGATCCCGACCCTGTTCCTGAACAACGAAATGACCGGCCAATCGGAACTCTGCTCGCTGTTCCTGCGCCCCGACCAGCGCCGTGACAGCAACGGCCGGCTGCTGTCCCTGGCGCGCCTGTTGTTCGTCGCCGAGTTCCCGCACCTGTTCGGCGACAAGCTGATCGCCGAGCTGCGCGGCAAGGGCGACGAGAACGGCTGCTCGCCGTTCTGGAACAGCCTGGGCCGGCACTTCCTGCAGATGGATTTCGTCCAGGCCGACCACCTGTCCAGCCTCGGCCACAAACCCTTTATCGCCGAACTGCTGCCGCGCCAGCCGCTGTACACCTGCCTGCTCAGCGAACCGGCCCAGGCCGCGATCGGCCAGGCCCACGAAAACGCCGAAGCGGCGCTGGCCATCCTGCGCCACGAAGGTTTTGCCCATCAGGGCCATATCGACATCTTCGACGGTGGGCCGGTGATCGAGGCCGAGCTGAGCAAAGTCCGCGCCGTGCGCGAAAGCCAGGTGTTGCCGCTGCTGGTCGGCACCCCGGACGACGACGCGCCGACCTGGCTGATCCACAACCGTCGCCTGGAAAGCTGCCGCGTCACCAGCGCCCGTGGCCGCCTGGTGTCCGGCTGCCTATTGGTGGATCGCCTCAGCGCCAAACGCCTGCAACTGCAACCCGGCGACCTGGTGCGCGCCGTGCCGCTGCTCGCCACCCAGGCCAAGGCGGCTGCGGCCTGAACGCCTGATGACGGCGCTGGCCGATACGAGCAGCGCCGAGGGCCGCGTCGGTCACAGACTCATTCAAGCTTGAACCCGTCATCCAGCGGCACCCGGTAGCCGTTGGCCAGGCGATTGGTTTCGTTGGCCATGCCGACCACCGCCTGCAACTCGCCGAACATCGCCTCCGTCATCCCCGCCTTGCGCGCCGCGGCAGTGTGCGAAGCAATGCAATACGGACAGTTGTTGGTGACGCTGACCGCCACGTAGATCAGCTCCTTGGTCAACGGATCGAGCGCCCCCGGCGCCATGATCTCCTTGAGGCTGTCCCAGGTACGCCGCAAGGTCGGCGGATGGGCCGCCAGGCATTTCCAGAAGTTGTTCACCTGATCGACCTGACGGGTCCGCATGATGTCGTCGAACACCGCGCGCACTTCAGGGCTGGCGTCAGCGTATTCGGTGAGGTGGTTGCTGCTCATTGAAAGCTCCGCTGTGGGGGGACGAGGCTTTCGAGTATAGGCAGGGGGATTGGAGGTGCCCGCACCATCGCCATCGCGGGCAAGTCGGATCGCCGCCCGCTCGCTCCTACAGAAGCACAGTTGTTTTCTGTAGGAGCGAGGCTTGCCCGCGAAAAAATTCGAGACAACGCGGTGCCGGGAAAGCACCACGAGCACCACAATCAGTGCTTGGCCGACAGCTCCATGATCATCCGCGCCAGCAGGTAGATGCGCGGCGCCACGCTGTCGACTTCGGCGTACTCCTCGGGGGTGTGGATATTGCCGCCGACGATGCCGAAGCCATCCAGGGTCGGCGTACCGACACCGGCCGACAGGCTGGAGTCCGCCGCCCCGCCGCTGCCCTCGATAGTCAGCTTGCGCCCCAGCTCGCCGTAGATGCCCTGGGCCATGGCCACCAGCGCGTCGGACTTCTCGGTCTGCGGCATCGGCGGCAAACCGCGCTGCAAGGTGGTCTTGACTTCGGTGTCGGCGATCAGCTTGTTGGCCGAAACCCGCGCCAGGTCCTTCTCGATGCGGTCGAACTCCTCCGGCACCGCCGCCCGCACATCCGCCTTGGCAATGGCCTGGTCGGGAATCACATTGGTGCGGTCGCCGGCCTTGAGCACGGTGAAGTTGATGGTGGTTTTCTTCGCTTCATCCCCCAGCTTGCCCAGTTGCAGGATCTGGTGCGCCGCTTCCATCGCCGCGTTGCGCCCCAGCTCCGGCGCGACGCCGGCGTGAGCGGCCTTGCCCTTGACCTCCACCAGCGCCGTGGCGCTGCCCTTGCGCCACACCACCAGGCCATCGGCCGGGCGCCCCGGTTCCAGGTTCAGGGTCACGTCGTGGGCCTTGGCGGTTTTCTTGATCAAGTCGGTAGCGATCTCGGAACCGGTTTCCTCGCTGGCGTCGAGCAGGAAGGTGATCTGTGCGTAGTCCTTGAACTTGAGGTTATCCAGGACCTTCAGCGCATAGATCCCGGCGACTATGCCGCCCTTGTCGTCCATCACCCCGGGGCCGTAGGCGCGGCCATCCTGGATGCGGAACGGCCGCTCGGCCGCGGTGCCTTCCTTGAACACCGTGTCCATGTGCGCCATCAGCAGGATCCTGGCCTTGCCGGTGCCCTTGAGGGTGGCCAGCACATGGCTGCCGCCGGCAGCGCCGTTGGGGACTTTTTCGATGCTGGCGCCGAGCTTTTTCAGTTCGGCGATGGCGATGTCGCTCACCTGGTTCAGCCCCGCCTCGTAGCCGGAGCCCGAGTCGATGTTCACCAGGCGCTCCAGCAGTTTCAGGGCATCGCCCTGGTATTGCTGCGCATCGTTGTGTACTTGTGGGTGGGGTTCGGCGATAGCCTGGGTGGCCAGCAGGCCAAGGGCGAGGGTCAGGCCGATACGGGCGGCCAGCAATGAGCGAGGGGAAGTCTGCGTCATGAATCGGTCCTTGTTTCGTGTCGGAAGGTGCCTGCCCACCCTACCTGACAAATCTGCCCCCCTCCATGCTGGCGCAATGCTCTGCGAACGGCCTCACAACGAGTTCAGCAGGACCTTTGGCAAGTGGTCGCCGCGGCGGCAGCTGACCTTGTTGCGGCCGGTGGTTTTCGCCTCGTACAAGGCCTGGTCGGCATCGTTCAACCAGTCCAGGGCATCGCTATGGTCCGGGGAATAGGCAGCCAGGCCGATGCTCAGGCTGACCTGCAGGGCCGGATTCTGCTCATAGCCCAATCCGCCGAAACGGCAACGCAAGGCCTCCATCAGTTCGGCGGCATGCTCCAGCGGCACGTCCGGCAGGATCACGCAGAACTCGTCGCCGCCGTAGCGCCCGGCCTGGTCGCTGATCCGCAGGTTCTGCTTGAGCAGCTTGCTCAGCTGGCGCAGCACGATGTCGCCGGCGACATGGCCGTAGGTGTCGTTGATGGCCTTGAAATGGTCGATGTCGATCAGCGCGATGGCGCCGCCCTGGTTCTGGGTCGAGGCCTGGCGCCGGCAACGCTGGAACTCGATTTCCAACTGGTCCTTCCAGGCCCCGTGATTGAGCAGGCCCGACAGGCTGTCGGTTCGGCTCAGGGCCAGCAATTCGCGCTTGTGCCGGGACAGGACATTGGCCTGCTGGTAGCAGATAAACCCCAGGGCCAGCGGATACAAGGTCAGCATCGGCAGGCAGGCATAGAGTTGCAGCGAACTGCTCTGGGCCACGAAACCAGCGCCGAACAGCAGCAGCGCAAGGGCGATCCCCAGCGCTTGCGCCAGACAACCGGCAAGGAAAAACGGCACGCCGCCCAGGGCGATATTGTTCATCGCCATCAGCGACAGGGTGGTGGTGGTCGGCAGCGGATTGAAGTGCATGGCCGCCACCCAGAACCCGCCGAGGAAGGCATCCACCAGCAAGTTGCGATGCTCGCCGCGAAACGGCACTGCCGAGCGGCGTGCCCACTGGTACGCCAGGTGCGGCCAGATGAAAGCATTGAACGACATGAGCGCCCAGACCCAGGGCGATGGATGCAGCGGGTACATGCCCGCGGCCACGCAGAAGAACCCCAGGGCCAGCCCCAGAATTCGCGTTTTGTACAGCCTCCTGGCCAGTGAAAGTCCCTTTCCTCCATTGTGCGGCGTCAAGGCCAAGTCGCCTCCGTTGAACGGTACGCAAGCCATGGTATGCGGTGGTGTTCAGAAGTCTATCAGCGCAACGGCAAATCGCCATCACCGCTCAGCCCCTGGAAACCGCGGTGGGTCAACCGGTCGGAGGGGCCATGTTCATCCCGTGAAAACCCTCCAGCCGCCCTGCCCGCCTGCATTCATTTGCAGAATGAAGTCCGGAAGAAACTTCGTTTGTCAGCACACCCCGCGCCGACCAGAATCAGGCCCAGCCAACACCGCAACCCTCTTTGTCTCACTACGCCGGGAATCCTTGTTTATGAGCCTGCAGAGCTTCGTCAGCCCAGACCTGATCCGCCAACGTTTTTCACGGGCGATGTCGGACATGTACCGCGAGGAAGTGCCGCTGTACGGCGCCCTGATGGAACTGGTGGCCCAGGTCAACGCCGGGGTCCTGGGCAGCGACGAGGGGATCGCCCGCCAGCTGCGCAGCACCGGCGAAATCCAGCGCCTGGACCTGGAGCGCCACGGCGCCATTCGGGTCGGCACCGCCACGGAACTGGCGACCCTGGGCCGGCTGTTCGCGGTGATGGGCATGCAGCCGGTGGGTTACTACGACCTCACCCCGGCCGGGGTGCCGGTGCATTCCACGGCCTTTCGCGCGGTGCATGAGAGCGCCCTGCAGGTCAGCCCGTTCCGGGTCTTCACCTCGCTGCTGCGCCTGGAGCTGATCGACAAACCGCAACTGCGCGACTTCGCCGAATCGGTGCTGGCCCGCCGGACGATTTTCACCCCACGCGCCCTGGCCCTGATCGAACAGGCCGAAACCCAGGGCGGCCTCGATGACAGCGCCGCCGAGGAGTTCGTCGAGCAGGCCCTGGAAACCTTCCGCTGGCACCACAGCGCCACGGTCACGGCCGAGCAGTACCAGCAACTGAGCGCCCAGCACCGGCTGATCGCCGATGTGGTGGCGTTCAAGGGGCCGCACATCAACCACCTGACGCCGCGCACCCTGGACATCGACCAGGTGCAGGCGCTGATGCCCGCCCATGGCATCACGCCCAAGGCGGTGATCGAAGGCCCACCGCGTCGGGAATGCCCTATCCTCTTGCGCCAGACCAGCTTCAAGGCGCTGGAGGAAGCCGTATCCTTCACCGACCAGCCCGACAGCCGCGGCAGCCACAGCGCGCGCTTCGGCGAGATCGAACAGCGCGGCGCCGCCCTCACCCCCAAAGGCCGGTCGCTGTACGACCAGTTGTTGAACGCCGCCCGCGACGCCTTGGGGGACTTCCCCAATGAAGCCAACGCCCAGCGTTACAACACACTGATGGCCGAACACTTCCGCGCCTTTCCCGACAACCACCAGGCCATGCGTGAACAGGGTCTGGCGTACTTCCGCTACTTCGTCAACGACCAGGGCCTGGCCGCGCGCCAGCAGGCGGACCGGCCGACGAGCCTGGAGGCGCTGATCCGCGCCGGGCATGTGCGGGCCGAGCCGCTGGTGTACGAGGACTTCCTGCCGGTCAGCGCCGCCGGGATCTTCCAGTCCAACCTGGGCGACGATGCGCAAAGCCATTACGCCGACCACTCCAACCGACAGGCCTTCGAGCGGGCCCTGGGGCGCCCGACCATCGATGAACTGCAGCTGTACGCCGATACTCAACAGCGCTCGCTCCAGGAATGCGCCACGGCGCTGGGCCTGCCTGCTCTCTGATTTTCCGTCCCACAGCATCAGCCAGAACGGCTGATGCTGGCCCTTTCCCGCACCCACCGCAGGGCAATGGCTACAGGGTGTTTCGCCAGCCCTGATCGACAACATGCCGATACGAAACAGCCCGCCTCGCCCACGCCTCTCCTGCTTACCTTCCCATGACCTCTTCAGGTGCACCGTCAGTCGCCTGGGGGTCATTACCCTCTTTTTATTTTGTCTCTATATGGATACATTCCTCATGGAATACGAGATCCTGCAGACGACCGTCTTTGCCCAATGGCACACCAGACTACGGGACCTGCGCGCCAGGATAGCCATCGCTCGGCGTATCGAGCGGGCTTCGGCGGGCAACCTGGGCGATGTGAAAAACCTCGGCGGCGGTCTCTCGGAAATGCGCGTGAATAGGGGCGCCGGCTACCGCATCTATTTCACGGTTCGCGGCAACACCCTCATCGTCCTGCTGCTAGGCGGCGACAAGTCCACCCAGCCTGCCGATATCTGCCAGGCCCGTTCCCTGGCCAAGGAGTTCTGATATGTCCGACACACTGGTTCCCTTCGACATCGCCACCCTGCTCGACAGCGACCAGGCGATCAGCGAATACCTGTCCCAGGTCCTGGCCGATGGCGATACCGATGAACTGATCCGCGCCCTGGGCCATGTCGCCAGGGCCCGGGGCATGACGCAGATTGCCAAGGCCACCGGCCAGGGCCGGGCCAGCCTCTACAAGGCCTTTGCCCCGGGCGCCAAGCCGCGCTTCGATACCGTGGTCAAGGTCATGCGCGCGCTGGGCCTGCAGTTGTGCACCACAGTGCCCCGAGGCTGAAGCGGGTCAAGACAGCACCGGGAAGTACGAGGCAATAAAGGAAGGCGTGGCGTTTGTCAGCTGTGTGGCTGGAGAGAACTGCTGAGAAGCCCTGGCAACCGCTGACAGCAGGCGTCGAATCTGTGCGGGTTGCATGAGCGGACTTGCGGAAATTCCAGGGCGGGAACCCCGAAGAGGGTGTTCGCCCAGTGCTCTGGCCTGGCAATCCATGCACCGGTAAAGAGCCCTTGCACCGGGCGAACGAGAACTATTTTAATCGAACGACAAAAGAAAGTCCGTGCACATATTCTGAAGAATTCTGAACACAAATCTGGCGGAAAATTTTTCATTCCGCTCACTTTCGTTCAACTCCTCTCACGGACCTCCCGAGATCCGGCGCGCTGGCCGCCACAACGGCCAGCGCCCGGTTTCAGTCAACCTTCGTGCTGAGTAGTAACTTGCAACACATCGGTATAGGTCACCACCACGCTCTGGCCGACCTTGAGGTCTTTCAGCCGGGCCTGGACTTCCGGTTTTTCCACGTCCAGGACCTTCTTGTTGCCCGCCGGCCCCTGGAAGGTCAGCTGGTTGTTCTTCAGGTCGATAGCGGTGATCTTCAGTTGCACCTGCACCTGGCGATAGGCTTCACCGCCCGGGTTGGGATTGTCCTTGGTGGCACGAACCACCCCGGTGCGTTCAGCGGAATTCGGCAGGCCTTTTTCCACATCGGTGTCCAGCACCGCCACCACCGCGTGGGTGACCCGCACATTGACCTGGTCGCCCACCTTCAGATGCCCCAGGTCCTTGGCCTGATCGCTGAGTTGCACATGCACCGGTTGGCCCTGGGCGCCTTCCAGCACCACGCGATGTTTAGCGGCATCCACGGAGAGCACCTTGGTCACCAGTTCATCGGCCTCCACGCTACCGGCCAACGGAATGTCGGCGGCGTAGGCATGCAGGCTGGCAGTGGACAACAGAGTGGCCAAGGCAACGGCTTTGGCCAGAGAGTGAAGCGGCTTCATAGACATTCATCCCTGTAATTGAAGACAAGACCCGCGCCTTTCAGGTGCGCGGTGCCGCTTGAGCATAGACGCCATTGAGCACTTCACCTCGCTGGGCGTCAGTTTGTTGCACTACCGCTCAGGCGCCTCAGTAACCGGTCATCTCCAGATAACCGTTGCCGGTATGGCTGCCGCTCAACTGCACCGGCCCTTCCCAATAAGGAATGCGCAGGTTCATCCAGGCCTTGGGGTTGAGCGCCTCGGCATTGACGTCAAAACCACGGCCGGGAATACGCAAACGCCAGCGGGTGGGCAGCGTGCGCCCGGCCACCTTGGAGTCCGCCAGCGGGGTGAGCTGGATATCCTCCTTGTGCAGGGTCTGGGTGTGGCCGTCGGGGTCGATCCATGTCCCGGTGATATAGGGCGGTTTGTGGTTTTCCCGCACGCGGAACAGCATCAGCCGCTCACCGCTGTCCAGGTGCAGGGAGAACCAGTCCCAACCGCTCTGCCCGGCTCCCAGGGGCTGGCTGCTCCATTCGCGGTCGAGCCAGGCCGGGCCGCTGACCTGATAGGTCTGGCCGTCGATCTGCAGGCTGCCCGAGGCCTGGAAAAACGGCTGGCTGTAGTAATAGGACGCCTGGCCCTGCTCGGACTTGCGGCTGTAACCCGCCTCGCCCTGAAGCACCAGAGGCTGGTCGCTGCGCAGCTGCAAGCGGTAGGCGAAACCCGGGCCGCCGGCCTGCAGCTGCATATGTGCCAGAGGATCGGCGTCGGCAGACTGGCTGGTAAAACTCCAGTCGTCGATCCAGGCCTTGAACGGCTGCGTTGTCACCCCGGCCTGCCCCACTCCGCCGCGGGCATAACGTTCGGCGGCGTGATGGGCGCTGGCCGAGGTCGCCGCGGCGTGGCCCAGCCAGACATTGGGTGCCTGCCAGCCGGGCTGGTCGGGCTCGGCGCGCAAGGCGCTGCGAAACAGCGTCCACTGCACGCCGAAGCGCTGGCCGTCGCTGGCCTTGAGGTCGGCGGTGAGGTACCACCACTCGATGCGAAAACCGTCATGGACGCCATGGTCTGCGGGGAAGCTGAACACCCGCCCCGGCACCACCTGGGTGAACGCCCCGGCGTCCTCGCCGAGGCCGGCGAAACCTTGCGCCGGCTCGTCGCCTTTATCGCAGCCGCACAGGGCTGACACCAGCAACAGGCCAAGCAGCCGTTCAATCTTCATGGGCGAAAGTCCTGAGCAGATCCGCCGGCTGGCTGCGATACAACCGGAGCAACGGCCAGGCCGACGCAAGCAAGGTGGCCAATACCGCCAGGGCCAGCAGCTGCACCAGTTGCAGCGGGAACACCCGCAACGGCAGGCGCCAGCCGAACGCCTGGACGTTGATCACAGTATCCAGGCACCAGGCCAGGGCGATGCCCAGCGGCAGCGCCAGGAGCAAGGTCAGCAGCGCCAGCAGCCAGGTCTGCCCGAGGTTGAGCAGCATCAACTGGCGCCGGCTCACCCCCAGCGCCCACAGCGGCGCGAGCTGGCCAAGGCGGCTCTGGCTCTGGGTCAGCAGGCTGATAAACAGCGCCACGCCGGCCACCCCCAGGGTCAGGCTGTTGAGCGCGGCGGTGGCGGCGAAGGTGCGTTCGAATATCTGGCTCGACCAGCCCTTGAGCTGGGCCTGCTCGACGATGCGGCTGTCGTCGAGGCTAAAGCGCTGCTGCAAGGCGCTTACCAGCGGCGCCACGGCGGACGGCTCGATGCGCAGATTAAAGCGGTTGGGTGTCAGCTGCGGCCAGTGCGCCAGCAGGTGCTCGGCATTCACCAGCAGATGGCCCCTGGGGTTGCCGTAGTCGGCATAGATCGCCACCACTTGCGGCGCCCACTGCCCCACCGGCACGGGAATATCCAGCCGATCGCCCAGCCGCACCTTGAGCCGGCGCGCCGTCTGCTCGCTGAGCATCAGGCTGTCGGCGCTGGCCAGCTGGGTCCAGGGCTGCTCGCCCAGAGCCTCGAGCAAGGGCCAGTGCTGGCGGTAGCTGGCATGGTCGATCACCCCGTACAGGTCCGCCGGCCAGCCTTGCAGTTGCAGCGGCACCTGCCAGCTGGGCAGTACCGCGGCAATGGCTGGCTGCCCGGGCAGCCAGCCTTGCAGCTCCCGCGCCTGCGCCGGGGTTTGCGGGTTGACGTACAGCTCGGCGCTCAGGCGTTGGTCGAGCCAGTCGGCGAAGGTCTGGCGAAAACCGGCGGTCATGCTGCCGGCGCCGATATTGGCGGCCAGGGCCAGCAGCAGCGCCATCAACGCCAGGCTCAGGGCCGGCAACTGCTGCCGGCAGTCGGCGAGGAACCACTGCCCGAGCACCGAGCGGCTGCGTCCGAGCAGCGCGCTGAGCAATGCATTGAGCAACACCGGCAAACCCAGGGCCGCTCCCAACAGCAAGCCCGCCAGCAAGACGAAACCGCTGCCCAGGCTGTCGCCCCAGATCCAGGCCGCGCCAGCCAGCACTGCCAGGGCCGTCGCCACCCAGGCCTGACGCCGCAACCAGCGCGCATAAGCCTGATGCCAGGCCTGGGGATCGGCCAGCGCCAGCAACGGCAAATGCGCGGCCCGCAGCAAACTGTTGGCCCCCGCCAGCAAGGCGCCGAGCAGGCTCAGGCCGATGCCGCCCAACCACCACCAGGGACTCAGGCTCAACTGCCCCGCCACCTCGGCGCCATACAGGCCGTGCAGGCTGGCGGCGACATCCGGCAACAGCACGCTGGCCAGCAGGTAGCCGCTGAGCACCCCGGCCAGGCCACCGAGCAAGGCCAGGCCGCCCAGCTCGACACAGAGACAGACAATCAGCATCCGCGCACTGACCCCGCAGGCACGTAGAGTGCGCAGCAGGCCGCGCCGCTGCTCCAGGGCCAGGCCGATGGCCGCATGCACGATAAACAGGCCGACCAGGAACGACAGGAAACCCAGGGCATCGAGGTTCAGGTGAAAGCTCTCGGTCAGGCGCGCCAGATCGTTTTCCTCACTACCGCGCTTGAGCACCAGCAGGCCCTTGAACGCATCGGGCAAGGCCGGCGCGCTGGCGGCAAAATCCGCCGGCAACAGCAGGCGCGACACCTGCTGCGGCAAGCCCAGCAGCGGCTGGGCAAAACCGATATCCACCAGCAGCAGCCCCGGGGCCATGTCCGCCTGGCTGTGCAGTGGCGGCAGTGGCTGGCCGCTCGCGGTTGTCGGCCGATCGCCTTCGCGATAGCCGAGGGTTTGAAGGGTTTGCGGGGCGATCCAGGTACTGCCCGGCGGGCTGACGAATTCGACCATCCGCGCGGAGTCCAGCACCTGGCCGGCGACCGCCGACCCGGCCGGCAACGACAGCGGCTCGATCCCCAGCAATTGCAGGCGCTGCTGTTCATGACCCTTGAGCGTCAGCCGGCCTTGCACCACCGGCGACACCGGCCAGCCGGTCCGGCGCAGGCCGACGAACAGCGCCTGGGAAAATGGCGCGCCGTTGGCCGTGGCCAGGCTGGCCTGGGGCGCGCCGCCGATCAACTGGCTGGCCTTGGCGTAACTGTCCCGCGCCTGACTGTTGAGCGCCTGCACCCCGGTCAACAGGCTGGTGGCCAGCCACAGCCCGGTCAGCACACTGAAAAACTGTACCGGGTGCCGCCGCCAATGGCTGAGCAGCGCCCGCAGGCTGTGCCAGAAAACCCGCACCTCAGTGCTCGCCCGCGCCGGCCAGACGCCCGCCACGCAGCACCGCGATCCGCCCCAGGCGACTGGCGACGCGCTGGCTGTGGGTGACCATCAACAGGCTGGTGGGAGTATCGGCCAATAGCTCCAGCAACAGCTGCAGCACGTCGTCGCTGGTGGCTTCGTCGAGGCTGCCGGTGGGCTCGTCGGCCAGCAGCAGCCGCGGTTTGCCGGCCAGGGCGCGGCCCAGGGCCACCCGCTGTTGCTGGCCGCCGGACAACTGCTCCGGGTAGCGCCGCAGCAGATCCCCCAGGCCCAGGCGCTCCACCAACTGCGCCTGCCAACGCTCATCGAAACGCCCCGCCAGCCGCGCCTGGAACCCCAGGTTGTCCTCCACCCGCAGGCTGCCGATCAGGTTGAACTGCTGGAACACCAACCCGACTTCGGTCCGCCGCCAGTTGGCCAGCTGGTTTTCGTTCATCCGCTCCAGTTGCTGATCGCCAATGCGGATGCTGCCGCGATCGACCTTGTCCAGGCCGGCGATCAAGTGCAGCAAGGTGCTCTTGCCGCTACCCGACTCGCCCATCAGCGCCAGGCTACCGCCCTGCTCCAGCTGCAGGTCGACACCCTGCAACACCGTCAACGGGCCCTGGGGCGTGGCGTAGCTTTTGCAGACGGCTTGAACATCGAGCATGGGTGGGCTCTGGCAACGGAGGGCAGGCTCAAGGATAGCGCTTGTCGGAGCACGAGGGTTCGCAGCGCATCAGTATGGCCTGTCAGCCTGCGATCCCCGCTCGCGGGCTGACTTCATCCAGGCCTACAGCTCCACGTATCCTCTCGCCTCGCTGAACGCGACGATTTCTCTCGGCGGCGTCACTGTATTCAGCGGTTTTCGCCAGTAACCAACACCGTGCCATTGCCCATGCTTGAAGCCCACTTCGGGATAGGTGCCGATATGGATGAAGCCCAGTGCTTCATGGAGACCAACGCTAGCAGCGTTAGGCTGGGCAATGCCGGCGTAAGCGGCATGGAAGCCTTGTTGCTCGAGGATCGGCAGGAGCCGCTGGTAGAGTGCGCGGCCAATGCCACGGCGGTGTGCCGCTGGGTCGATATAGACCGTGACATCCACCGACCAGCGATAAGCCTCCCTGGCGCGATGCTGACTGGCATAGGCATAACCAACGACCGCGCCATCCAACTCCGCTACCAGGTAGGGATAAGTCGGTAGCGTTGCCTCGATCCGCCCCGCCATCTCCTCAATTGTTGGCGGGATGAGCTCGAACGAGATGACCGTATCCGACACCATAGGCGCGTAGATCGCCTGAATGGCCGGAGCATCGGCCGGCGTTGCTATCCTGATCTTGCCCATCCTGTTTTCTCCTTGCCGTTGCTCGGCATGTACCCTGTGAGCTGGCGAATCTTATCGGTTTCAGGTCCGATGCAGAGCATGGGGGCGGACAATCCAAAGCGACTTGCCTTGCACGGACCCAGGACGACGGAGCGATAGAAATCAGCAGCCGCCAGGACTCGGCCGAGCTTACTGCGCCGGCCAAGCATTCATCAGCAACAAACTCTGGGCATAGTTCAGGCCAATACGCCGGTAGCGTTCATCGAGCATCAGCGTCAACAGATCCAGCCGCGCCCAGGGTTCGACCTGCGCTCAGCGGTATCGATAGGCAAAACGGACTGTTCGAACCGCGGATGGGCAGTTGCTGCCCATCCTGGCTAAAAGCGACCTCATAGAAGTAACTGCAACACCGCGCCGGCGGTCTGCCGGGTGACCCCTAACGTCCGCAGGCCTGCTCCATGAGCAAGCCTTTGTCGGTGGTGGTTACTTAGGTTGCTCCACGGTGCGCAGATAGGGCTTCAGCGTCTTGAAGCCTTGGGGATATTTCTTCCGGGCGTCCTCGTCGGAGACCGAGGTAGGAATGATCACGTCTTCGCCCGGGCGCCAGTTCACCGGGGTGGCGACGGTGTGCTTGGCATTCAGTTGCAGGGAATCGAGCAGGCGCAGCACTTCATCGAAGTTGCGCCCGGCGCTCATCGGGTAGACCAGCATGGCCTTGACCTTCTTGTCCGGGCCGATGATGAACACCGAACGCACGGTGGCGTTGTCCACGGCGGTGCGCGCGCCGCCACTGGCATTGGGGTGGATCATGTCGTAGAGCTTGGCCACCACCAGGTTTTCGTCGCCGATCATCGGGTAGTTGACCGCATGCCCCTGGGTTTCCTGGATGTCACCGACCCAGGCATGGTGGTCGCTGACCGGGTCGATACTGAGCCCGACAATCCGGGTGTTGCGCTTGTCGAACTCCGGCTTGAGCCTGGCCATATAACCGAGCTCGGTGGTGCACACCGGGGTGAAGTCCTTCGGGTGAGAAAACAGGATCGCCCACTTATCGCCGATCCACTCGTGGAAGTGCAGCGGACCTTCGGTCGTGTCGGCAGTGAAATCGGGTGCTTCGTCGCCAATGCGGATTGCCATGGTTGGTCTCCTTGCAGTGACTGGGAGGGGTAGCTGTGAGGGTGCCGACGGTTGTTGCGGCGGCGTTCGAGTATCTGCGTAAACCTGTCGGCGCGAATCAGTATAGGAGACACATCAGGGCCAGGTGACCGCAGACAAAAAAGCCCGGCAGTGCCGGGCTTTGTTACTCAGGTCCGCCTTCAGAATCTATAGTTGGCGCTCAGTTCCAGGGTCCGTGGCGCGCCCGGCGTGATCAGGTCCACCGAGCCATGCGCCGAGGCGTAATAGTCCTTGTCGAAGACGTTACGCAGGCGCAGGGCCATGTCCCATTTCGGCAGGTTGTAGAGCAAGGCCGCGTCTACCGTGGTGTAGGCCGGCATGACCACCTGGTTGTCCAGGGCGGTGTAACGCTCATCGACATAGTTCGCCCCCATGCCGACACGCCATTCCTGGGTCAGAGAACGCACCAACCACAGATTGGCGCTGTGGCGCGGGGTCAGGGTCGGGGTCTGGCCTTCGTTGGCGACACCGTTGGTACGGCTGTTGGACTTGGTGATCTCGGCATCCAGGTAGGCGTAGCCGGCATAGACCTGCCATTTGTCGCTCAACTGCCCGCTGGCGGTCAGTTCCAGACCATCGGTACGCTGCTCACCCGCCAGCACAAGCTTGCTCGGGTTCGCCGGATCGGTGGTTTTCATATTGGTGCGTTCCAGACGGAACAGCGCCGCGGTCAAGGCCAGGCGGTTGTCGAACAGGTCCCACTTGCCGCCGATCTCGAAGTTGGTGGTCTCCTCCGGCTCCAGGTCCTGGTTGCTGGTACTCAGGGCGAACATCTCAGCGGACGGCTGGTAGGAACGGCTGACCGAGATGTAATAGGACTGGATCTGGTCAGGCTGATACACCAGACCGACGCGCGGGCTCCAGGTGGTATCCGTCCGGGACAGGCTGCTGTGGGTCAGGTCGTCGGAATATTCCTGGTCGAACACGTCATAGCGCACGCCCACCAAGACTTTCCAGTGCGGCGTCAGTTCGATCAGGTCCTGCACGTAGAAGCCGGCGGTGTCCTGGGTGTTGCTGCCCTTGGCGGTCTGCCGGTTGGCCTGGAACGGCACATCGACCAGGGCATCGCGATACACCGGCACCTGCGCCACATTGGATTGGCTGAACACCGACTGATCCTTCACCTGGCGCCCCAGCTCCACACCATAAAGCAGGCTGTGGTTCATCCCGGCGAGCACCGCCTGTTGCTTGAGCTCGGTCTGGTTGAACCAGCCATCTTCCTTGCGCTGCACATTGCCGCGGTTGAGCTTCACCAGCAGTTCGCCATTGGGCGCGGTGACGAAGCGGGTCGGGCTGGAGTCGGCGAGCGTGTTGTTGCGATCCAGATCGTAGTGGTAGTAGCGGCTGGTGTTGCTCAGGCTGAAATCGTCGTTGATGCGGTAGTCGATACCGGCCGTGAACGAAAACACCTCGCTGCGGGTGTAGTCGTCATCCGGGTCGGCGGAACCGAAGCGCTTGTCGCGGTCCACATCGACCGGGCGATTGCCGCGCGCCGGGATGCCGAAGTCGATCAGGCGCTTGTCGTACAGATAGGTAGCGCCCAGGTTCAGCTCCAGATCGTCCGAGAGCTTGAAGTAGGCCGACGGCGCGATGGCCTTGCGGTCGATATAGCCGTCGTCCCGGAAGGTGTCGCTGTTCTCCAGCGCCCCCGTGACCCGGAAAGCCTTGTCGTTGTGCTGCTGATCGGCCCAACCGGCGTCGAACTGCGTGCGCTTCTTACCCTCGCTGTCGAAGCTGACACCCACTTCCTGCTTGGGGGCGAAGTTGGGCTTCTTGCTGATGCTGTTGATCAGGCCGCCGGATGAGCCGCGACCATAAAGCACCGCCGCGGGGCCCTTGATCACTTCCACCCGCTCGACGTTGGACAGGTCGCGGAAATACAAGGCGTCGTCACGAATGCCGTCGACGTACATATCGCCAATGGCGCTGAAACCGCGGATGGTGACCTGATCGCGCTGGCCATCGCCGTTGGACAGGCCGACCCCGGGAACATTTTTCAGCACGTCCTCCATCGACTGCGCACCCTGATCCTTGATCACGCTCTGGGGGATCACGTTGACGGTTTGCGGGATATCACGCAGCGGCGCATCGATCTTCAACGCACTCCTGCTCTCGGTCGGCATGTAGCTCTGCTCGCTGTACTCACTGTTCACAGCGGTGGCCGGAAGGGTTAGAGCAGACTCCGTTTCTGCCTGTAGATCAGGTACGACCAGAAGACCCAGCAACGACAGAGAGGCTGGGTAAATGCGCGATGAAACCACCATGAACACCTTTTTGTAGGAATTATCGCGCGGATGATAACGATTATCTTTTGTAAGTAAATACAAATGATTACAATTTAGAACATTGACAGCGTTTGGGACGGGCGTCTCGATTTGGCGGGTGCGCTGTTCAGCTTTAGCTCGTGCTGGTACGGCGCTTATTGCATCGGCAGGAAATTCATTGGTGGCAGGCTTTGCACGGGGTTCAGGCCGATGCGCCGGTGGCGTTCGTTACGCCATGCCGACTGAAACCTTCGAGGTTCAGAACCAGCGCCGCCCTATCGACCAAGGGTGACGGGCTATAGTATTGCGCCCCTTTTCTTCATCGCAGGACGCGAAAGATGAATTACACCCAGGCCCAACTGAAATACCGGCTGTCCATCGCCGCAGGCGCATTGCTGTTTACCGGCGCCTTGATCTCCACCCTGTTTTCCACTCTGAAAATGCTCAACTGGCGCATGAACAGCTACAGCGACGCCGCGGTGCTCCTCAACCGCCAGATCAAGGACTTTGTGTTCATGGTCCACAACAACACCGAGCCCCTGGAGTGGTTCTGGGACAACAGCCCGACCCCGGACTTTATCCACCTGAGCAACCCACCCCACTGGAAATTCCTGGTGATCTACCTGCTGATCTTCGTCGGCGCGGCCCTGTTCACCTGGGGCCGAACCCTGATGCGCAAAGTCGAAGAAGTCGAACCCCTGATCCAGGCCCGGCTCAATGCGCTAACAGAAGAAGGTGTCGCGGTCATGACGTTGCAGCAACTGGAGGAGTCGACTCCGGTGGAAGCCGTGCCGTCGTTCTTTTCGCAGGTTCGACTGCTTTGTGTGCTGCCGTTGGGGATAGCTGTGGTTTATCTGGGTGTGCTGTGGATGTTGCACATTTTGTAAGCCCGGTGGTGGATCGAGCTCTTCTGTACTCGGTAATAGATCTCCATGGATTTTCGCCAAATCATGGAGACCTTTCAGAGCGCTTCTAATGCATGAAGTCGCCACGGGAGCCAAAACACAAAATGGTCCACATGCGGCAATGACCATAATCGGCGGCAAACGGCCATGATCGGACATTGGAGTGAGCGCTCCCTACAGCGCAGCAGAACGTCAGCCCTTCACTTTCTTTTAGCCTCTTCGCCAGAGGCAGACGGCCCTCAATCATTCCGGTTAATATCAGCCACCTATCTCGAACGCATTCAGAGGTATCTGGTGGCGCTCGGCCGTTGTACCACCAGTCTTTGAAATCCGAGGATTACCATTTCAATATGGCAATGAAAGTTACGCCTCATCTTGTTCAGCTCGTTTACGAGGCTGCACTCAAATCTTTCTGGCGGAAGGAGTCGCTCCGCAAGTTTCTGCGGCAATCGCATGTTGCAGAGTCTCACCTAGCCACATGGTCGCAGGAAGAGAGTAAGCGTGATTTTTTGGACCGCACTTTCGCTGCTTTGCAGCGAACTGATAAGGGTAAAGCCGTTTTTGGCGAAATGGCCATCTTTCTAGCTGAGCAGACTACCTTTCCGGATCTTCGCAACTGGGAAGACTCTGCCGTAAAAATTCGGGATGCGTCGAAGGCCGTTGCTGAGTTGAAAGCGCTCATTGCCCGTCAAACCGAAGAGGTTCGGTCTGATCGAGAACGTGAAGCGGCAAAGGCTAGAGCACGGGAAGAGCGTGAGGTCGTTCAACGGCAGCAAGCAAGCCTTTCCGAGTTAAAGAATCGACTCGATAATTTGGCGCCACAGATGGGTACCGCGCCGGGAGGCTACGCCTTTCAAGACTGGTTCTATGATTTTTTGGCTTTCGCTGAAGTTGAGCATCGCCGCCCGTACAACACGGGCGGGAGGCAAATTGACGGTTCAATCACCATTGACGGAACCACCTACCTTGTCGAATTGAAGTTCACGGCAGATCAAGCTGGAGGGCCCGACATCGACATATTTCGCGGGAAAGTGGAGAGCAAAGCCGACAACACAATGGGCCTGTTCCTATCCATGGCTGGTTATTCTTCGGTGGCAATAAGAGAGGCATCGGGCAAGAAGAGCACCTTACTGCTGCTCGATGCCTCCCACATGTACCTTATCCTCACCGGTGGCATGCCTTGCTTAGATGTTGTCCGCCGGGTTCGCCGCCATGCCTCTCAAACTGGAGAGTCATATCTTCCGGTCTCATCCTTCGGCGGCTGAGGCGCTAGAGGGCGTGAGTATCAGGCTGGAGTTCGTGCTTAAAGCGAATGAGGCAATGCGTACCATGTGATCGGTACCATTTGCTAGTACCTGGTCCCGTTTGTGTATGTTGCAGAAACTGGGGCCGGGGTATGTTGTCGTGCATAGTCCGCGATGAGATATAGATAGGGATTCGCACCCCTTCTGTCGTCGCCACAGGCCGCATAAGGCCAACGAGAATGGGCCTTTTCGCCTTATCCTTTGGCGTCATGCGGCCTATTGCGGCCCCAGACTTGCCCTAAACATCATAGTGAACAATCTGCTCAGCTGCCTGGGTCCGACGTGAGCCGTAAGCAGACGTTTTACTGCGTCCGCTTACGACCAATAGGTGAAGGGCAGCAATTTCAGCGCAAAGGTGACAGCTGCAAAGAATTAACGGTAATGGCAGAAAAACGAAATGATCGCTGCCCGGCGCCAGTTGGAGCTAATGCCACAGATTTTTTTCAGACGCTCCGAATGCTGCAATACTGCCTTTATTACCTGAGACGGTTTCCTGTGTCCTAGTGCAACATGGGAGTCTAGAAGAGACCAAGGGTAATTAAGACGAGGCGCTAACCATGCTCGGCACTCTGATAGAGGATAAATATTCTCTGAAATCGCTTGGGTGTCTGATATGCTAAATCGAAAACAGCGAGGAGTTAATTGCGTATGGATAGCGGATTTGTCGATCTTGATATTTTGATTTCACGCATCAGAAACACGTCTACGAAGAAATATTTTCTAGATTCCGTAAAGGCATACAAAGCCGGTGCGCTGCGTGCAGCCTTGACTTCTACCTGGGTCGCTTTGGTATATGACTTGATTGCGAAATACCGTGAACTGAGTGCTCATAATGAAGCCACAGCTACATCTTTTATCCAGTTGTGGGATAACGCAACTGCAAATCAAGATCTAAAGAAATTATTGGAGTTAGAAAAAGACATTCTTGTCCATGCGAAAGATACTACTCAAATACTCAACAGTATCGAATTTACTCAGTTATCTCGCCTTCGAGAGGACCGCCATCTCTGCGCCCACCCCGCTTATTCGGCAGAAGCGGAGCTATTTGAACCTTCCCACGAGTTGGTGCGGTTACACCTTGTTAATGTTGTAGATCTGGTATTTGCACGGGAAGCCCGTCAGGGAAGAGCCATATTCGATGTCTTCAGTGCCGATATCCAATCCCCCGGATTTCCTTCCGAACATGGGAGGATATTGGATTATGTCGAATCACGTTATCTAGCACGGGTCAGAGCAACAAATGTTCCAAATTTTGGAGTGGTATTGGCAAAATCGCTGCTCAAAGGTGTTCCTCCAGAATGGGAACCACACCGCAGTCAGATTGTATCGTCCCTAGTCGCGGTGAGTGAGCGCGCGCCAGCTTCCTGGCAAGAAACCACAGGCTCTATCGTCAGAATAATTGACAATGTAGAGCCAGCTCACCGGCCGCGGGCTATTGCTTTCTTAGCTAATTTCCCAAGCTTTTGGGCCTTGCTTCAAGCGCCTACACATACAGCGCTACAGGAAACGGCCGCAAATATTGACCCTAACTCGCTCGCTGATTATTACATGCTCGCAGGGATAACCCTCGCTCCGCTTCGAGAAGCAATTCAGGCATTGATTTCTGAAATGAACGCCCAATCGCTGATTAGTGCGATTTCTCAAGTGCAAGTCCCCGAGCTTTGGGCTCGAGGGATTGAAGTTTATCGAAACTCCGGTGGTTTTCGCTCCTCTGAAGATAACTTTAGAAGGTTGGTAGTTCCTTTTGCCCACCAGCTTAATTCTGACAATTTTAATACACTGTTCAGCGCGATAACTGATAATGCTCAGAACTGGGATGCAGCGCAAACTCCTAGCATTCTTCTAAGCGTATTGCAAAACGCTAAAGTTGAAAATAGGCCATCAGTGGATATGATGACTGGCTTCTATGAGCGGTGCGATGAATTTAATCGAGTTAGAGAGTACGAACCTGTTTTTGAGCTCTTCAGTGCTTTTGGCTGGCAGCGGCCAGCCGAGGCTGAACAATGACGATTCAAGAGTCCCTTAACGGCTTGCTTTAATTCATCACCTATTTAGTATTCAGACCGCTGAAAAAATGGTCCGTGCCTGCGAAACCTCGCACGGGCTGATGCCTTCCAAGCTACTTTTAACCGAGTTGATCTGTAGAAAGTCGATAGCGCCGGTTGTGATGCCTGCTACCGACCCCAAAGTTGGCGTTCCCGGAGAGACAATTCATGCCCGACTGCCGCCGGACACGAAGGGCTGCGTCGGGTCGAAAAAAGTCGCCCCAAAGCGTCTGCTTTTGGCTGTGGATTCAACCGGTCGATGCAACAGATTGGCTAAATCGTTCAGCGGCCGGTTGAATCCACAGCCATTAGCAGACATCCATGAATGACCGTTTCCGACTCAAAGTGGCCGGAGGCGTACGGCGAAAGTCGGCCAGAAGCGGATTGTCGCTACAGGTCAACCAACCCGTCCGCGACGGACAGCATGCCTGTCAATACCACGCGAAATCGCGTAGTTGCAACGCTATGCTTCATTAAATTGATGCCTGCTCAGGTTGGGATAGCCAAAGAAATTTTAATGTTCAGCCGAACAAATATGAATTGTGCTATTTAGAGCTTACAAGCGATTCTTCGATTCGTGACACTAGTCGAGTGCATTGCTTAATGATTTCTTCGATCTCTTCTGAGGAGATTATATGCTGGTTCCCTTCCTTATCAAAACCGCTTCGGTGAACACAGTCATGCCTGATAAGGATTGCTTTAAACAGCCAAGAAACATCTCCAAAATCGATATCCAATACCGACAAATACATTGGCTTAATTTTCTTGATATCATGAAAAATCAAGTCCTTTAAGTATTTGGCAACCAGCAGCTTAAGGCCCTCCCACTGCGTAAAAATTTCCCTCAATGAGAATTGCCTCCTTGCCAGCTCTGGATCTGTTTCTAGAAGTTTCCTAAGCAAATCGTCCGATGACATCACGGCAGATACAAAACTACTGGATAGATAAGTTTCAATTGCGGTAATCGCTTGAGCAAAAAGCATCTTATTAAGAGTGACTCTCGCATCTTCGGGATACGAGTGTCTCAGCAACGCAATTACGTCTGAGCAAACTTTCCTGAATTTATCAAGCTGATCTGTTTCGGTTATCTCAGCAGCTATTTCCTCCAGCTCCGTCTTCGTCAAAACCTCCCAGTGCAGATCGAGCACCTCGGCCAGATATAAATCCACGCCGTATGCGTTTGACATTATTTTGGTGTCGTAGTCTTTTCCGCACTCCGTGCAGATGATATTTGTCCAAGTCTCGAGGACATCATCATTTCCGCTCGGCAAAATTTCCATTTCGTCAGCGTAAATGGTTTCATCCACAAATCCTCCACAATTACAGGTAAATGTAACTGAAACGTCCATCGTTCAAACTCCATCGTAAAAAGTAAATCAGCTGTGGGATCTTGAAAGTTAAAATAGCTAAGACTTTGCTGTTTAATACGTTGAGCGGGCACAAGAATATATCTCATAAACTAAGTGGTGGGATAGTCGAGACAGATTTTGGAAGTATTTGAGATGAGTGATTGTCACTGCTGGAACCCTTTTGACCAGTGTCTAACAATTGCAGAGCAATGGCATTTTGATGCCGTATCGGTGCCCGAGGAAATCCCCCTGATTGGGGCCTGCTTTTGGCCAATCTGTTGCATCGACCGGTTGAATCCACAGTTGAAAGCCGACCGACACGATAGACGCTGCTGACCCGCTGCAAACGATCAAAACTCTCTGCGTAACTTGGAGCGCTCCATCCTTCGACATCAGACTCAGAGCTCAACTGCCGGTGGAGATTTTAGCAAGATTGAACGCCAGTTATAACTCACCACGTCAATGCCAAAAAATACAAAAATGATAAAAATAGTGATAAAAACAGCTTGAGTAGATTGTTCGATACTAGCTGACAATTATTATTCAGAATGGCCAGAGAAGATAATAAAAAAGCACTAAGAGCAAGGTTCTTTCCACCCAAATACAGCAGTACCGACCAAGGAGATACAGGCTCTTTAGGCACCATTGCAATGACACTAAAAGTTACAGCCATCTCCACAAAAACCAAACTAACAAGAAAATTTGCCGGCGCCAACACAGCGTACCTGTTAAAGCTCACGTTAATTTTCGACCTTAGCGATAGAAAGTATTTTACATAAGACACTGAAAGAACATAAATCGAGAGGGCAAACATGCTTTTGCCAGCCTCATGCTCCGACATTATATCCGACACATGTTTTGTTAGTTCGACTCCAAAGAATTTCGTTTCAAGTGGTAATTGTTGAGACACCCATGCCGTAATACATAGTATTACTAGGAATGTACAAAAAAGAGAAAGTGGGTTTTTGAAATCCAATTCCATGGAATTGTCAACTTTATCCATAATGCTTCCTTTGTTATGGCTGTTAAGCTTAGGGGGGGCGACACAGCGAGCGAGGCTAACTGAATAGCCCCTAAATTCATAGTTGCTCCCGAACGGCTGCTATTGGCCGGAAGCAGTCCGTTAGCCCCCCCCTATTCAGTACCAAACGCTCCCTCTATGCTGCCTTCACAGATCAGACCCAGCCCAGCAAGTGCTGCAGGCGCAAGGACTAAGAACCACCACCAAATCATTCAGATTGCTTCGTCTTCCTTCGGCGCTCGGCCGGATCAAAAGCGAAAGCACCAGGCTTGATGGACAGCATGCCAGGCCGGTTCTTGAACCACTTATTGAGTGCCTCAACTTGGCCAGGAGTCAGAGCCAGGTCTCGATGCAATGAACGCTTCAGATCGGAGATAAAGTCAGAGCTCTCTTTGGCCAGGAAGTAATTGATCCAGTAGTTGCATGCATAGATCGCTTGGAGGTTCTTGATTGAAAACTCGGGGCGAACAGTTTGTACCTTGGCCATCAAATTGTTCAGATAGCGATAGTCGTCGTCTGCCAAGCCTGTTCCCCGTAGCTTCTCTGCAAGCTTCGCCAAGGACTCGAGTTTCATGCCGTGGAAACCGTCCAGCTTTTCAACCCGCAGTAGCAGGTAGCATTCAGCCAGACGGCGCTGCACTTCCTCTTTGTTGCTATCGCCGCCACGAGCCCGGCCGTTTTCACTTGCTGGAGTCGCTTGCCCATTAGGCCCACCCGGAGTCAGTTCGGGTTCATCCCCCTCGAAAGCGGCAGCCGTAAGATCTGGGATCTTTTCCTTCGGATTGATCGAGTTGTTTTTTGCACAGATGGGGCCAGCCTGCACTTCACATCCTTCGTCGTCGACAAGGATGCGCACCTTTCCTGAGCGGAGTCTGTTGTCGCAAAAATGACATTCGTCGTTGGTGGAGAAGTCCACACGTAGCATGATGTACGCCATTAATTCCTCGCTGTTGGGTAATCGGTTTTCTATACGAAGTAGGCTTTCTTGCTGGACAGGTTATCCCTGTTCTGACAAACACAAAGAGTCATACCGTAGCCACCACTACGACACAACCACTCAAACATCCCCACCAATACGCGGTTGCGCCATGCAGGCGTCGCCCCTATAGTTCGCCCTCGCGGCAAAATCCGCGAACGACCTTGGCCGGTCGAATTACAACGACGCATCAGCGTCCAAAGCACCATTGCAGACGCTTTTTTTGTGCCTGCGATTCTGTGTTATGGCGGCTGTGTGCGGGACACCTTCGGGTGTGCCGGTGTCGTTGTAAACCGGTCGGCCAACCCTCACACAGCTGCCACCCTCAATTTGCTTGGCCGCAAATGGTGGAAGCTCTACAACGAGTAACGACCATGGACGATCAATCGATTTCCCGCTTTACCCCCGTCGACACCCACGACGCCGACGCTCCCGTTTTCTACCTCGATACCGACGCCCCTTTGAGCGATCTGGCGGCTAGTGCAGCCCATCGTTTCACCGTGGTGCGCGACCTGATGGACAGCCTGTCCACGCTTAACCTGAAAGACATTTCCGACTGCGATCTGGCGCGGGTGACCCGTGGGGTGCATCTGCTGACCCGGGAAGGGTGTGCGGTGTTGGAGGTGATTCAATGGCGCACGGCGCAGGAGCCCTGAGCGCTATTGAGTTGTGGCAAGGGAGCTTGATCAGATCTCTGATCAACTCCCTGCCTGGGGGGCTGTTTGTAGCCGCTGCCGAAGGCTGCGATCGGCTGCGTA